>NZ_QJRK01000015.1:0-108662 GCF_003205245.1 Pseudomonas sp. MB-090624
TACTGGCCCGAAACAAACGTAGGAGCGAGCGCAGCTCGCGATGCGCCGCGCGGGCGGCGCTCGATCTCACAGGCGCTGAAGATGCTCCGGCTACCCTTGCCAGGAACCATAGAATCTCCCACAGGTATGCCACAAGTCTCGAAGGCTAGGTTTACCTGTGGGAGCTGGCTTGCCGGCGATTGGGTCGCGCAGCGGCCCCTTTGTTGTCCGATCCATTCAACGGACCGTTCCGATTATTTTGGTTGTCCGTTCTTGTACATACAAGTAAAGGTGTGTTTGTATATCGACCACGACATACCCGCCCGCGCTCGACCGCAGAGGACCCTTCCCGTGACCGACAACAACAAATACCGTGACGTTGAAATCCGTGCCCCACGTGGCAACAAGCTCACCGCCAAAAGCTGGCTGACCGAAGCGCCACTGCGCATGCTGATGAACAACCTCGACCCGCAGGTCGCGGAGAACCCGAAGGAGCTGGTGGTTTATGGGGGCATCGGCCGCGCCGCGCGCAACTGGGCATGCTACGACAAGATCGTCGAAACCCTGACCCGCCTGGAAGGCGACGAAACCCTGCTGGTGCAATCGGGCAAGCCGGTCGGGGTGTTCAAGACCCACAGCAACGCCCCGCGTGTATTGATCGCCAACTCCAACCTGGTGCCGCACTGGGCCAGCTGGGAGCACTTCAACGAGCTGGACGCCAAAGGCCTGGCCATGTATGGCCAGATGACCGCCGGCAGCTGGATCTACATCGGTAGCCAGGGCATCGTCCAGGGCACCTATGAAACCTTCGTCGAAGCCGGTCGCCAGCACTATGGCGGCAACCTGAAAGGCAAGTGGGTACTCACCGCCGGCCTGGGCGGCATGGGCGGTGCCCAGCCACTGGCGGCGACCCTGGCCGGGGCTTGCTCGCTGAACATCGAATGCCAGCAGAGCCGCATCGACTTCCGCCTGCAAACCCGCTACGTCGACGAGCAGGCCACCGACCTCGACGACGCCCTGGCACGCATCGCCAGGTACACCGCCGAAGGCCAGGCAATCTCCATCGCCCTGCACGGCAACGCCGCTGAAATCCTGCCCGAACTGGTCAAGCGCGGCGTGCGCCCGGACATGGTCACCGACCAGACCAGCGCCCACGACCCACTCAACGGTTACCTGCCCGCCGGCTGGACCTGGGAACAGTACCGCGACCGCGCGCAGACCGAACCTGCGGCAGTGGTCAAGGCCGCCAAGCAGTCGATGGCCGTGCACGTGCAGGCCATGCTCGACTTCCAGAAGCAGGGCATCCCGACGTTCGACTACGGCAACAACATCCGCCAGATGGCCAAGGAAGAAGGCGTAGCGAACGCTTTCGACTTTCCAGGTTTCGTACCCGCTTACATCCGCCCGTTGTTCTGCCGCGGCGTTGGCCCGTTCCGCTGGGCGGCGCTGTCCGGTGAGGCCGACGACATCTACAAGACCGACGCCAAGGTCAAGGAACTGATCCCCGACGACGCCCACCTGCACCGCTGGCTGGACATGGCCCGCGAGCGCATCAGCTTCCAGGGCTTGCCGGCGCGTATCTGCTGGGTTGGCCTGGGCCTGCGTGCCAAGCTGGGCCTGGCGTTCAACGAAATGGTCCGCAGCGGCGAGCTGTCGGCGCCGGTAGTGATTGGCCGCGACCACCTGGACTCCGGGTCGGTGGCCAGCCCCAACCGCGAAACCGAAGCCATGCGCGACGGCTCGGACGCTGTCTCCGACTGGCCGCTGCTCAACGCCTTGCTCAATACCGCAGGCGGCGCCACCTGGGTCTCGCTGCACCACGGTGGCGGCGTAGGCATGGGCTTCTCGCAGCACTCGGGCATGGTCATCGTCTGCGACGGTACCGACGAAGCCGCCGAGCGTATCGCCCGCGTGCTGACCAACGACCCGGGGACCGGTGTCATGCGCCACGCCGATGCCGGCTACGACATCGCCATCGACTGCGCCAGGGAGCAGGGCCTGGACCTGCCGATGATTACGGGCTGACCCCCGGCTTTGGCTCGCACCCCGCCAGGGGTGATACTGAACAACAAGAAGGAGCGCACAGGCACCACAGACGGGCCTGTGGCTCCAAGCGACTGGAGTAGCAACGTGACCGAATTCACCCTCAAGCCAGGCACCCTGACCCTGGCCCAGCTGCGCGCCATTCACGCCGCGCCCGTGCGCTTGCAGTTGGATGCCAGCGCCGCGCCCGCCATTGACGCCAGTGTGGCCTGCGTTGAGCAGATCATTGCCGAAGACCGCACCGCCTACGGTATCAATACCGGCTTTGGCCTGCTGGCGTCGACCCGTATCGCCAGCCACGACCTGGAAAACCTGCAACGCTCGCTGGTGCTGTCCCACGCTGCCGGTGTCGGTGCGCCGCTGGATGACGACCTGGTGCGGCTGATCATGGTGCTGAAGATCAACAGCCTCAGCCGCGGGTTCTCCGGCATTCGCCGCAAGGTCATCGACGCGCTGATTGCCTTGGTCAATGCCGAAGTCTACCCGCACATCCCGCTGAAAGGGTCGGTGGGGGCTTCCGGTGACCTCGCCCCCTTGGCGCACATGTCGCTGGTGCTGCTGGGCGAAGGCAAGGCACGCTACAAGGGCCAGTGGCTGTCAGCGACCGAAGCCTTGGCGGTGGCCGGCCTCGAGCCATTGACCCTGGCCGCCAAGGAAGGCCTGGCCCTGCTCAACGGCACGCAGGCTTCCACCGCTTATGCGCTGCGCGGCCTGTTCCAGGGTGAAGACCTGTACGCCGCTGCCATTGCCTGCGGTGGCCTGAGCGTCGAAGCCGCGCTGGGTTCGCGTTCGCCATTCGATGCGCGTATCCACGAAGTGCGGGGCCAGCGTGGCCAGATCGACACCGCGGCGTGCTTCCGCGACCTGTTGGGCGACGCCAGCGAAGTGTCGCTGTCGCACAAGAACTGCGACAAGGTGCAGGACCCGTATTCGTTGCGCTGCCAGCCGCAGGTCATGGGTGCGTGCCTGACCCAGTTGCGTCAGGCCGCCGAAGTGCTGGCGGTCGAAGCCAACGCCGTATCCGACAACCCGCTGGTGTTCGCTGCCGAAGGGGACGTGATTTCCGGCGGCAACTTCCACGCCGAGCCGGTGGCCATGGCCGCCGACAACATTGCCCTGGCCATCGCCGAAATCGGCTCGCTCAGCGAGCGCCGCATTTCGCTGATGATGGACAAGCACATGTCCCAGCTGCCGCCGTTCCTGGTGGAAAATGGCGGGGTCAACTCCGGCTTCATGATTGCCCAGGTGACCGCTGCTGCGCTGGCCAGCGAGAACAAGGCCCTGTCCCACCCGCACAGCGTCGACAGCCTGCCCACCTCGGCGAACCAGGAAGACCACGTTTCGATGGCCCCGGCTGCCGGCAAGCGCCTGTGGGAAATGGCCGAGAATACCCGAGGCGTCCTGGCCATCGAGTGGCTGGGTGCCTGCCAGGGCCTCGACCTGCGCAAGGGCCTGAAGACCTCCACCAAGCTGGAGCAGGCGCGCCAGGCGCTGCGCAGCGAAGTGCCGCACTATGACCGTGACCGTTTCTTTGCGCCAGACATCGAAAAGGCCGTGGAACTGCTGGCCAAGGGGAGCCTGACCGGTTTGCTGCCGGCCGGTGTGCTGCCAAGCCTGTAATGCCCCTGGGCCGCCATGCGGCCCACTCGCCGGCAAGCCGGCTCCCCCAGTGAGGGGGCTGGCTTGCCGGCGATCTGGCTGCAAGGCAGCCCCCTCTCGACCTCACGACCACAAAAACAATTCAAGGACGTGACATGCAACAAGCTCAAGGTCTAAAGCGTGGGCTAAGCGCCCGCCACATCCGTTTCATGGCCCTCGGCTCGGCCATCGGCACCGGGTTGTTCTATGGCTCTGCCTCGGCCATCCAGATGGCCGGCCCGGCCGTGTTGCTGGCCTACCTGATCGGCGGCGCCGCCGTGTTCATGGTCATGCGCGCCCTCGGCGAAATGGCCGTGCACAACCCGGTGGCCGGCTCGTTCGGCCACTACGCCACCACCTACCTCGGCCCCATGGCCGGCTTCATCCTCGGCTGGACCTACGCCTTCGAGATGGTCATCGTCGCCATCGCCGACGTGACCGCCTTCGGCATCTACATGGGGTTCTGGTTCCCCGAGGTCGCCCGCTGGATCTGGGTGCTGGGCATCGTGTTCCTGATTGGCGGCCTGAACCTGTGCAACGTCAAGGTCTTTGGCGAAATGGAGTTCTGGCTGTCGTTGCTCAAGGTCGGCGCCATCGTGGCGATGATCCTGGCCGGCCTGGGCATCATGGCCTTCGGCTTCAGCCAGGTGGGCAGCGGGCAGGCCGTTGGCGTGAGCAACCTGTTCGACCATGGCGGCTTCATGCCTAATGGCGTCGGTGGCCTGATCGCCTCGTTCGCCGTGGTGATGTTCGCCTTTGGCGGCATCGAGATCATCGGTGTCACGGCCGGTGAGGCCAAAGACCCACAGCGCGTGATCCCCAAGGCGATCAACGCGGTGCCGCTGCGCATCCTGCTGTTCTATGTGCTCACCTTGTTCGTGCTGATGTGCCTGTACCCATGGCCGCAGATCGGTAGCCAGGGCAGCCCGTTCGTGCAGATCTTCAGCAACCTGGGTATCGGTTCGGCGGCCGCGGTGCTGAACGTGGTGGTGATCTCGGCGGCGATCTCGGCCATCAACAGCGACATCTTCGGTGCCGGCCGCATGATGTATGGCCTGGCCCAGCAAGGCCATGCGCCGCGCGGCTTCAGCAAGTTGTCCAGGCACGGCGTGCCGTGGATGACCGTGGTCGTGATGGGGGCGGCACTGCTGGTCGGCGTGCTGCTCAACTACCTTATCCCCGAGAACGTGTTCCTGCTGATCGCCTCGATCGCCACCTTCGCCACCGTCTGGGTGTGGTTGATGATCCTGGTTACCCAAGTGGCCATGCGCCGCAGCCTGCGCCGTGAAGAGGTCGCCCAGCTGAAGTTCCCGGTACCGTTCTGGCCCTATGGCCCGGCCATGGCCATTGCCTTCATGGTGTTCATCTTTGGCGTGCTCGGTTACTTCCCGGACACCCAGGCGGCGTTGGTCGTCGGGGTGGTCTGGGTGGTGTTCCTGGTGGCGTCCTACCTGCTGTGGTGCAAGCCGCGGGCAGGGCAGGGCCAGCCAGTTGCAGAGCCGGCCGAGCTACACCGCTAGTACAGGAGATTGTGCATGAGAACCCTCTGGCAGCACTGCCATGCGGCAACCATGGCCGATGGCCGTTATTCGCTTATCGAAGATGCGGCCATCGTCACCCACGCCGGGCTGATCGAATGGATCGGCCCGCGGGCCGGGCTGGGCCCGGTCGACGCCGGGCGCACGGTGGACCTGGGCGGCGCCTGGGTCACCCCCGGGCTGATCGACTGCCATACCCACGCGGTATTCGGTGGCAACCGCAGTGGCGAGTTCGAACAGCGCCTGCAAGGCGTCAGCTATGCCGAAATCGCCGCCCAAGGCGGGGGCATTGCCAGCACCGTGCGGGCCACCCGCGCGGCCAGCGAGGATGAACTGTTCGCCAGTGCGCGCCAGCGGGTTCAAGCCTTGATGCGCGACGGCGTGACAACCCTCGAGGTCAAGTCCGGCTACGGCCTGGACCTGGCCAACGAACGCAAGATGCTGCGCGTGGCCAGGCGGCTGGCGGATGCCCTGCCACTGACGGTGCGGGCCACCTGCCTGGCTGCCCACGCCTTGCCACCGGAGTACGCCGGCCGGGCGGACGACTACATCACGCACATCTGCGACGAACTGCTGCCAAGCCTGGTCGGCGAAGGCCTGGTGGACGCAGTGGACGCCTTCTGCGAGCACCTGGCGTTCACCCCGGCCCAGGTCGAGCGGGTGTTCATCAAGGCGCGGGCGTTGGGGGTGCCGGTCAAGCTGCACGCCGAACAGTTGTCTTCGCTACACGGCTCCAGCCTGGCTGCGCGTTACCAGGCGCTGTCGGCCGACCATCTGGAATTCATGACTGAAGAAGACGCCATCGCCATGGCCAAGGCGGGCACGGTCGCGGTGCTGCTGCCGGGCGCTTTCTATTTTTTGCGCGAAACCCAACTGCCGCCGATGGACGCCTTGCGCCGCCATGGGGTGAAGATCGCCCTTGCCAGCGACCTCAATCCGGGTACCTCGCCCGGGTTGTCGCTGCGGTTGATGCTGAACATGGGCTGCACGTGCTTCCGTATGACGCCGGAAGAAGCCCTGGCCGGCGTCACGGTGCATGCCGCCACCGCGCTGGGCCTGGGTGACAGTCACGGCTCGCTGGAGGTTGGCAAGGTGGCCGACTTCGTCGCCTGGCAGGTCGAGCGCCCCGCCGACCTGGCGTACTGGCTCGGCGGCGACCTGCCCAAGCGCGTGGTGCGCAGTGGCCATGAAATTACCAATTGAGGGAGGCTAGATGGACAAGGTATTGAGTTTCCACCAAGGGCATTTGCCGTTGCTGATCAGCATGCCCCACGCCGGCCTCAAGCTCACCCCGGCCGTGGACCAGGGCCTGGTCGACCAAGCGCGCAGCCTGCCCGACACGGATTGGCACATACCCCATCTCTACGACTTTGCCCGGGAACTGGGGGCCAGCTTGGTCGCCGCACAGTATTCGCGGTTCGTCATCGACTTGAACCGCCCGGCTGACGACAAACCGTTATATGCCGGTGCTACAACCGGCTTGTATCCGGCCACGCTGTTCGATGGCGTGCCTTTGTTCAAGCAGGGGCTGGAGCCCACTGCCGAAGCGCGCGAGGCCTGCCTGGCGACGATCTGGCAGCCTTATCACCAAACGATCCGCAACGAGCTGGCGCGCCTGCGGGAAATCCACGGCTACGCGCTGCTGTGGGATGCCCACTCGATTCGTTCGCTGATCCCGCACCTGTTCGATGGCAGGCTGCCGGACTTCAACCTGGGCACGTTCAATGGCGCCAGTTGCGACCCGGGCCTGGCCGAGCGGCTGGTCCAGGTGTGCAGCCAAGCCGAGGGTTACAGCCATGTGCTTAACGGGCGCTTCAAAGGCGGCCACATCACCCGGCATTACGGCGACCCGGCGCATGACATCCATGCCGTACAGCTGGAGCTGGCGCAAAGCACCTACATGGAAGAGCAGGAGCCTTTTACCTACCGCGAAGACCGCGCCCAGCCGACGCGCGAGGTGTTGAAGGCGTTGCTCCAGGCCGCATTGGCGTGGGGCCGGGCGCATTACGGCAAGTAATGAGCGGCGCGCAGTCGCGTGGGTTGGCTCAGCTGTTGCCCACGAAGGTGAGGGTGAGTTCGCGCAGCAGCGCCAGCTCTTCCTGCTGCTTGTCCTCCCAAAGGCCCTGCTGCAGAGCGACTTCCTCGTGCAGCGGGTGCCCGCTGCTGGACAGCTCCAGTACCCGCTGGCGGTAACGGGCCTCTATCTGCGCGAAGCGCGGCGCATGTTCGCCGCGCAGGCGCTGGGCCCAGCCGCTATTGGCCAGCAGGTAATCGATGAACACTTCACTGTGTTCGCTCTGGCGCACGCTTTCCAGTACCCGCGACAGCTCGCCACGGGCCAGGTTTGCGGCCCCGCGAAAACGCATGCTGTCGGCGATCGGCAGGTCCAGCTCCCTGGCCAGCTCGCGACGGTAGGCCAGGCGCACCGAGACCAGGTCGCCCGAACCGGTGCGCGTGGCGGCAAGCTTTTCCAGCTGGTCGACGCGGAACAGCCGTAACAGGCGCTGGTGCAGGCTGTGCAGGGTATCGCCAGCGTCGATCAGCAGGCGGTTGGCCATGAGGTACAGTTCGATGTTGTTGAACTCCTGAAGTGCGCCGTCGTGGCACGTCTGCGAGCCCGTCTCTGGGTCGGGCAGCGCCGCTGCGGCAATGCTTTCCATGATCGGCCGTTCATCCTGGTTGGCTGCGGCTGCCACCAGCATCAGGCGCACCCGCGCACAGAAGTCGCCCCGGGTGGTGGGGTCGACGAACGGCGCGGCGTTGTGCAAACGGCCTGCTAGCCGCAACAGGTCGCTGCCCTCCAGCTGTTGCCAGCAGCTGCGCAAGGCTTCGTTCTGAGCCTCGTCACCCAGCAGCCAGTCTTCGAGCCTGGGGGTGTCGTCGCCCTGCAACGGGAAGTGCGGATGGTCGAGCGAGCCTTCACTGGACGAGTTGACCAGCATCAGGTTGTCTGGAATGTCCAGGGCGAACGAGTAACTGCGCTGGCTATCCGAGTAGGCCCGCACGCGCAGGATGGTGGCGTCGGGCAAGGGGTTGTCGAACAACGAAATCGACGAAATCGGCATGGCGTTGTTCAGGTTGGAGAGGATGTGCTCAGGCAGTTGGGTGATGTTGTTCGAGCTGAGGTCCAGCAACTCCAGGGGTAGCAGCGCGTCGCACCAGTCTGGCCATGCGTGCAGGTTCATGTTGGTCAGTTCGAGGGACGTCAGGTTGGCGGACAACCGTGCGGGCACCTGGGTGATGCTGCCGACCCGGTTGCCAGACAGGTCGAGCGAGGTCAGGTGCTCAAGCTCGGCAAAGGTTTCCAGCATGGCCTGGTCGACCTCCAGGCCCATGTTGCGAAACTCCAGGTAGGTCAGGCGCGGCAGGCGTGGCAGGGCCGATGCCAGTGCAGGCGTAGCACCTTGGTGAGCATCGATGGTCAGGCGGGTGATATTCGGAAAGCGGGCAAGCAGTTCGCTGAGTTGTGCTGAGGTGCCACTGAGGCGGGTCAGGGTCATCGCATGCACACGCTCGCCGAAGAACGCCGGAAGTCGGCGCGGGAAGTGTTCGATGGCAACGTCCTCCAGTTGCAGGCGTAGGTATTGCTGGCCCTGCTCCTGGCGCTCCCAGAATGCGTTTATCGCCGTTGCCATACGCTGCCGGTCGGTCAGGGCCGCCTGGGTCAACGGGTTGCTCGAACTCGAGGCATGGACCCAGCCATCGATCGCATCGCGCATGAGTTGCCGCTCGCTGCGGAGGCGTTCCAGCCGTTGGTTCAGCGCCGGGGGCTGATCCACGGTGACCTGGGCGGTTTCCGGGCGTTCGTTCAGCAGCAGGCGTTGCAGGTGCGTTTCATTGATGGGGTTGCCTTGCAGCGAAATTACCGGCGCGCGTTGCAGCGGCGTTTCCCCCAGCAGGAACGCGGGCAGTGACGTCAGGTTGTTGTCCTGTAACGACAGGTGCCCGATACGGCTCAGGGTCTCGCTGTCGATACCGGTGGGCCATTGGCTCAGTTGCATCCGGTTCAAGCCCAGGTAATCCAGGGTAAACCAGTGGAAGCTGGCCCTGTCGATGCCTTGCTGCAGCCGGTTGCCACTGAGGTCCAGATGGGCAAGCCGTGCATGGCCTGCCAGCTCGCCAAGGTGGCTGTTGCTGAACGCCAGGTTCTGGTTGGTCATGGCCAGCCTGCGCAGGTTCGGCAGGGTCGAGGCAATGGTCGGCACGCTGGGCAGCAGTAGCGAGGGGGTTGCCCTGGGGTTGTACGGCCTGCTGATTTCCAGTGCTTCCAGCCCGGGCATCAGCCGCAGCAAGCGTTGCATCAGCCGCTCGCTCTGGCCCCAACCTGCCAGGGTGCCGCTTGGCAGGTCGAGCAGGTGCAGGCTGCGCACGCGGCGGTAGAAGAAATCGGGCAGGGTCAGCGGGATGTCGGTCAGCGGTACGCCTTGCACGCGCAGCTCGGCACCGAGCGCGGCATCATCCTCCAGGGCGGTGTCGTACCAGTGCTGCATGATCGCTTCACGCAGGGTGTCATAGGTGCGGGCCGCCTGGTCGGAGGCCGGTGAAATGGCTTCGCTCCAGTCGTCCAGGCTGCGTTGCAAGGCGTTGCGTTGCTCCATCAGCGTGGTCAGGTATTCGAGGATCTGCAGCCGGTTGCGGCCGTTGGCGGCAAGCGACATCAGCACCTGCTCGGCCGGCCTACCGGTGCGTTCCGGAATGCCGGTGGCCCTCAGCGTGCTCAGCAGGTGCTGGCGCATGCTGCCCTGGTTTTGGTCATCACCGCTGCTCAAACGGTAGCCAACGCGGCCATCGGCAAGGCGCATCGGCGAGCGATAGCCGGGCCGGGGCGGTTGCATGCCCAACGCATCGCGCAAGGCCGGGCGGGGTAACAGCGGGCTCTGTTGCAGCAGGTGCTGAAGGGCCTCGCCGCTGGTGACGCCCAGGCCTTGCATGGCTTCGGGCAAGGCTGCATGCAGCGCGCTGAAGAGCTGCGGGTAGCGACGCACCACCGCCCCGGGCTCGCCCTGCGCGTGAACGATGTAACCGGCCGGCGAGTGGGTGATGGTCGCCCAGGGGCTGCTGCCCTGCGCGCCGATGGCATGGTCCTGGTCGGGCCAGTGACTGCGCTGCAACAGGCGCAGCCGCGTGTCTGCGGGCCAGCCCGGCAGGCGGGCAGGGTTTGCATGATCAGCCGGTCGCTGTCCCAGCTTTGCGCGCCGGCCAGGTACAGGCCCTCATAAGCGCGGGCAAGGCGCACGTGTTGTTGGTAGGCGCGAATTTCCTCGGCCAGGTGCAGAGGCACCTTGCCGGCACCAAGGGCTTGCAGGTCAATGGCACTTGCGTTGCGCACCAGCTCATCGATGATCGGCGCTGGCAGCCTGGGGTAGACCCGGCGGATCACAGCGCTGTTGGCCGGCAGGGGGGTAGCGATGCGCGCGTACGCCGTGGTGAACGCTGCATGCCAGGCGCTTTGGTCTGGCAACTGGCGGATGTGGGCATCCAGCTTGAACCGCTGCAGGGTGTCTTCCAGCAGTGCGGGCAGCCGCCGGTTGTGGGCCAGGCAGTGGCGCAGCGTGTCTTCGTGGATATCGCAGACGTGCAGGATCCGCTGCAAGGTCGCTTCATCGAAAGACCCGCTCAGGTGCCCCAGGCGGCGCAGCAGGCGTGCGCCGTCCCAGCTTTGCGGCTGCTCGGACTCCAGCAACCATGCCCCTGCACCATTGTGCAGCGCTTTGGGCTGGTAACCTGCCGGGCGGGTCGGGTGTTCAAGGCGGTAACCCGTCGCAGCGCGGGTCACCGAGTAAACCCGGTTTTCCACGGGCAGCCAGGTTTTGCCGCCGTAGTGCAGCAGGCCGGATTCGTCTGGCTCCAGCCCACCCGGCAGTACCCTGTCGTGGGCGAAGGGCGCCAGGTCCGCGTGCCACAGGCGTTGCCCGCCGTCGGCGAGGTCGATCGGCTGCAGTTCTTCGATGAATGACGGCGTCTCCACGGGGATCCGCTCGACCACCGGCGTAGCCTGCCCCCCGCCGGCTGCCGCGAGCGCGGCCATGATGGCGACGTTGTCGATCACGTCCATCAAGTAGTCGAATGCCTGCTGACGATCACCGTCAAGCCAGCTGTCGATGCCCTCGAACGTTTCATTGGCCAGCTGCAGGGCCGTTACCCCAAGCATCGCGGCGCCGAGCGGGGGGATGAACAGGGCGGCAACGTTCAGGCTGACGAAGGCCAGGGCCTTGAAGTAGTCAAGGTGGCGTTGCGCAGTCTTGCCGTTTTGCATGGCTGTCGGCACCACATGGAACAGCCCGTCATCCCTCAGCCGCTTCTGCCGCTGGCAGGCCAGCTCGTCCAGGCACGAGCGGGTGAAGGGCTGCACGTGCAGACGCACCTGCGCGTTGGCGATGCGCTCCAGGAAGTGGCGCTTGTGCCGATCGGGTAGCAGGCGCTGGCATTCCGGGCGGCGGAAGGCAGGCAACTGTTCACGCAGGAACGCTTCGGCATCGGCCTTGCTGGCGTGCTGGGTCAACGGCTCGGGCATGCCGGGCAGGTAAAGCACCACCCAGCCCGCATACGGGTACACCGGCCCTGGTGGGAATCGGCCGGCGCCCACCGGCCGGCGTGCGTCGAGGCCAATCGCCATGGCCCCGGTCAGCGGAACATGCAGCAACTCGATGCCCGAACACAGGACCGGGCGGCCATCGTGCTCAACCTTTGGCTCAGTGGCGAGCTTGAGCAAGGTTGCATGGAGGGCCGTGTCGATCCGGCCCAGCAGGCAGGCGTAGTGAACCTGCAACTCGAATGTGGAGCGCTCGGCAGCCTTGAACACGCCGGCAATGGCCGGCGCGTTGGGCTGCTCGCCCGGTGGGTCGAGCGCGTCGAGCAGCCGTTGATACTTGCCGCCGATATCCAGCTCGCGTGCCAGGGCCGCGAACGCTTCCGCGACGATGGGCAGTGGCACCGCCTGGGAGGCCAGGCCAACGTCGTTGCTATCGAGAATGGCCGAGGCGTGGCCGCCGGCGCGCAAGCCGTCCGGCTGGGCCTCGAAGGCCTCGAAGTTCTGCAAGGCACAGTGCAGCAGGGGTTGGGTTGCCAGCTTCAGCGCGCGGGACGAAGTGACGAAAGGATCGCCGCCAGGGCTGGAGAGCGCCTCGGTAAGGGCGGCCGCCCTGTTCAGGTTCATCAGGTAGGTACGCTCGACATCGAGTGTGGTGCCCAAGCGCTGGCTGACCGCGGTGGACAGCAGCTCGGTGGCATAGCGCTGCAGGTCCGGCAGGGTTGCCAGGAGGGCACTCAGGTTCGCTTCGGCTTGCACGTGTTGGCCATAGGTTTGCACCAGGGCCTTGGCCACCGTTGGGTGTGCCAGGCATGCGCGTTCCAGCCTGGGGTCGCGCTGGCTGGCCGCCTGGCGCAGCTGGCGGCGCTGCTCTGGCCGGGCGTCGACCACCCAGGCGGGTAGCTTGCTGCTGACCAACTGGTGGTAGAAGTCGGGCTCGCAGGCTGCAGGTTTGGTGGAGTCGATCATGGGGAGTCTCACTTCGAGGGTGTTCCCCGATGCTAGGGAGGCTCGCCTGCGCCCTGCACATAAGATGATCTCGCTTAGGTACATGCTCTAAGCGCAATTCAGGTTTATGATGGCCAACGGCCGAATATATCCTCACACGGAGTGCGCGATGCAGACCCTCTACCCGCAGATCAAACCCTACGCCCGGCACGATCTGGCCGTGGAAGCGCCGCATGTGTTGTATGTCGACGAAAGCGGCTCGCCGGAAGGTTTGCCCGTGGTGTTCATCCACGGTGGCCCTGGCGCTGGTTGCGACGCCCAGAGCCGCTGCTATTTTGACCCCAACCTGTATCGCATCATCACCTTCGACCAGCGCGGCTGTGGCCGCTCCACGCCCCATGCCAGCCTGGAGAACAACACCACCTGGCACCTGGTCGAAGACATGGAGCGTATTCGCGAGCACCTGGGTATCGATAAATGGGTGCTGTTCGGTGGCTCGTGGGGCTCCACCCTGGCCCTGGCGTACGCCCAGACCCACCCCGAGCGGGTGCATGGCCTGATCCTGCGCGGCATATTCCTGTGCCGGCCCCAGGAAATCCAGTGGTTCTACCAGGAGGGCGCCAGTCGCCTGTTCCCCGACTACTGGCAGGACTACATTGCGCCGATCCCCGCGCAGGAGCGTGGAGACCTGGTGGCGGCCTTCCACAAGCGCCTTACCGGCAATGACCAGATCGCCCAGATGCACGCCGCCAAGGCCTGGTCTACCTGGGAAGGTCGCACCGCCACCCTGCGCCCCAATCCGCTGGTGGTCGACCGCTTCTCCGAGCCGCAGCGGGCCCTGTCGATTGCCCGTATCGAATGTCACTTCTTCATGAACAACGCGTTCCTCGAGCCGGACCAGCTGATCCGCGACCTGCCGAAAATCGCCCATTTGCCGGCAGTGATCGTGCACGGCCGCTACGATGTGATCTGCCCGCTGGACAACGCCTGGGCCCTGCACCAGGCCTGGCCGAACAGCGAGCTGAAGGTGATCCGTGACGCTGGCCATGCGGCCTCCGAGCCTGGCATTACCGATGCACTGGTCCGTGCCGCCGACCAAATGGCACGCCGCTTGCTCGACCTGCCGCTGGAAGAAGCATGAGGGGCCTGCTGCAACGGGTGCGTGGGGCGCGGGTAGAAGTTGCGGGCGAGGTGGTGGGTGCCATCGACCAGGGGTTGCTGGTGCTGGTTGCCGTAGAGCCTGAAGATTCCCGCGAGCACGCCGATAAGCTTTTGCACAAGCTGTTGAACTACCGGGTATTCAGCGACGAGCAGGGCAAGATGAACAAGTCGCTCAAGGATGTTGGCGGCGGCTTGCTGCTGGTGTCGCAGTTCACCTTGGCGGCAGACACCCGCAACGGCCTGCGCCCGAGCTTCTCGACGGCTGCGCCGCCGGCGCTCGGGGCCGAATTGTTCGACTATCTTTTGCAGCAGGCCAACAGCCAATACGCCCCTGTGGCCAGCGGCCGATTTGGCGCAGATATGCAGGTGCACCTGGTAAATGATGGCCCCGTGACATTTATGTTACAAATTTGAGGTCAATAAACCCCTTGTTCACAGGAAAACAAGGGGTTTTGTACGATAAATAGTTGTTCCAGCCTGATGCGTTGTCACGCGACCTGCTGGATAATCGCGCGCTGCATGGACCTGCGTTCGCAGGTTCGTTTCACTCTGACTCGAGCATTGTCTGGAACCGTTTGGGGAATCATTACGCCCTCTCGGGGTCCGAACAGTGCTCGCCAACCCGGCATTTGTCGCTGGCCGTTGGTTTCATGATCTGTTTTCGGCGAGGGTTGCTCGTGATTGTTAGTCCCCAAAAAGCATCAAGAATCCCCGGCATCCGGTTGCGCAAGGCCCTGATGGCCAGCATGGCCCTGATTGGCCTGATGAGCGCGGGCCAGCTGTGGGCATTCAATCTTGACGATGTTGCAGCCAAGGCAAAGGATCTGGCCGGCCAGAAGTACGAGGCACCGAAAAGCAACCTGCCGGCAGTGTTCCGCGACATGAAGTTCGCGGACTACCAGAAGATCCACTTCCTGCAGGAAAAGGCCGAGTGGGCCAAGGACAAGACCCCGTTCAAGCTGTCCTTCTACCATCAGGGCATGCACTTTGACACACCGGTGAAAATCAACGAAGTCACCGCGACCAAGGTCGAGGAAATCAAGTACGACCCGAGCCGTTTCGAGTTCGGTGACGTGCCACACGACCCGGATACCACCAAGAACCTGGGGTACGCCGGTTTCCGTGTGCTGTACCCGATCAAC
This sequence comes from Pseudomonas sp. MB-090624, assembly GCF_003205245.1. NCBI lineage: Bacteria > Pseudomonadati > Pseudomonadota > Gammaproteobacteria > Pseudomonadales > Pseudomonadaceae > Pseudomonas > Pseudomonas sp. MB-090624. The sequence goes on from NZ_QJRK01000015.1 coordinate 14,979, forward strand.
AAGGCAGACAAGCAGGACGAAATCATGACCCTGCTGGGTGCCAGCTACTTCCGCGTAGTCGGCAAGGGCCATGTATACGGCCTGTCGGCCCGTGGCCTGGCCATCGACACCGCGCTGCCGTCGGGCGAGGAGTTCCCGCGCTTCACCGAATTCTGGGTCGAGAAGCCCAAGCCGGCTGACAAGCATTTGGTGATCTACGCCCTGCTGGACTCGCCGCGTTCCACCGGCGCCTACAAACTGATCCTGCGCCCAGGCACCGACACCGTGGTCGACGTGCAGTCCCGCGTGTTCCTGCGTGATCAGGTCAGCCGCCTGGGCATTGCCCCGCTGACCAGCATGTACCTGTTCGGCCCTAACCAGCCGTCCAAAGTGCTCAACTACCGGCCGGCCCTGCATGACTCCGAAGGCCTGTCCATCCACGCTGGCAACGGCGAGTGGATCTGGCGCCCGCTGAACAATCCGAAACACCTGTCGGTAAGCAACTTCAGCGTGGAAAACCCACGCGGTTTCGGCCTGATGCAGCGTCAGCGTGCCTTCAGCGACTACGAAGACCTCGACGACAACTACCAGAAGCGCCCAAGCGCCTGGATCGAGCCGAAGGGTGACTGGGGCAAGGGCACCGTCGACCTGGTCGAAATCCCGACTGCTGACGAGACCAACGACAATATCGTGGCGTTCTGGAGCCCGGAAAAGCTGCCTGAACCCGGCAAGCCGTTCGAGTACGACTACCGTCTGCACTTCACCATCGACGAACCCAAGTTCCAGGCCCCTGACCTGGGCTGGGTCAAGCAGACCCTGCGCTCCACGGGTGACGTCAAGCAGTCCAACCTGATCCGCCAGCCAGACGGTAGCGTGGCCTTCGTGGTCGACTTCGCCGGCCCGGCGCTGGCTGCCCTGCCTGAGGACACTCCGCTGCGCAGCCAGGTCAGCGTGGGCGACAACGCCGATGTGGTCGAGAACAACCTGCGCTATAACCCAGAGACCAAGGGCTGGCGCCTGACTCTGCGGCTGAAGGTCAAAGAGGCCAACAAGTCGACTGAAATGCGTGCCGCGCTGGTGCGTGATGTGCCAGCCGAACCGGCCAAGCCTGCCCAGGACGCCAAGCAGGACAAGGCCGCCGCCAAGCCTGCCAAGGCCGACAAAGCGGACAAGGCCGCCAAGGCCGAACAACCTGCCGCCGACGCGGCGCCCACCAACGGGGCCCCGGCCACCACCGAGAAGGTGCTGACCGAGACCTGGAGCTATCAGTTGCCTGCCGATGAGTAACTCAAGCGCAAGGCCGGAATCGCTTGGCGAGTACCTGGCCCACCTACCACTTGGCGACGAGCAGCGGGCAGAACTGGCCAGCTGCACCTCGTTCAGTGAGCTGCACCAACGCCTGGCGGCCAACCCGGCCGCCAGCCCTGCCGAGGCCGTGCAGGCCTCGGTGGGCCCGCGCCTTACCGTAGGCAGCGCCGCCGAGCTGGAAGAGGCCGAAATGCTCGGCGTCGACGGCAGCGGCCGCCTGTGCCTGAAGATTGCCCCGCCTATCAAGCGTACCAAGGTCGTGCCGGAGCCGTGGCGCACCAACCTGTTGGTCCGCATGTGGCGCCGCATGACCGGCCGCCCCAATGCGCCGCAGCCGCCCAAGCGCGAGCTGCCGGCAGCGCGCTGGCGCACGGTCGGGTCGATCCGCCGTTATATCCTGCTGGCCCTGATGATCGGTCAGACCATCGTTGCCGGCTGGTACATGAAGAGCATCCTGCCGTACCAGGGCTGGTCTTTCGTCGACCTCGACGAAGTGCTCAACCAGCCGTTGTGGGATACGGTGGTGCAGGTATGGCCCTATGCCTTGCAGACTTCCATCCTGATCCTCTTCGGCATCCTGTTCTGCTGGGTGTCGGCGGGCTTCTGGACTGCGCTGATGGGCTTCCTGGAGCTGCTCACCGGGCGCGACAAGTACAAGATCTCCGGCAGCAGCGCCGGCAACGAGCCGATTGCGCCCGAGGCGCGTACCGCGCTGGTGATGCCGATCTGCAACGAGGACGTGCCGCGGGTATTCGCCGGCCTGCGGGCGACGTTCGAATCGGTGGCCGCCAGTGGCAACCTCGACCGTTTCGACTTCTTCGTGCTCAGCGACACCAACGACACCGACATCGCCGTGGCCGAACAGCAGGCCTGGCTGGACGTGTGCCGTGAAACCAAAGGCTTTGGCCGGATCTTCTACCGCCGCCGCCGGCGGCGCGTTAAGCGCAAGAGCGGCAACCTCGACGACTTCTGCCGTCGCTGGGGTGGCGAGTACAAGTACATGGTCGTGCTCGACGCCGACAGCGTCATGAGTGGCGAATGCCTGAGCAGCCTGGTGCGCCTGATGGAGGCCAACCCGGACGCCGGTATCATCCAGACCGGGCCGAAAGCCTCGGGCATGGACACCCTGTATGCGCGCATGCAGCAGTTCGCCACCCGCGTGTACGGCCCGCTGTTCACTGCCGGGCTGCATTTCTGGCAACTGGGCGAGTCGCACTACTGGGGCCACAACGCGATCATCCGCATGAAGCCGTTCATCGAGCACTGCGCCTTGGCGCCGTTGCCGGGCAAGGGCGCCTTCGCCGGCGCCATCCTGTCCCACGACTTCGTCGAAGCGGCGTTGATGCGCCGTGCCGGCTGGGGCGTGTGGATCGCCTACGACTTGCCGGGCAGTTACGAAGAGCTACCGCCGAACCTGCTTGACGAGCTCAAGCGTGACCGTCGCTGGTGCCACGGCAACCTGATGAACTTCCGCCTGTTCCTGGTCAAGGGCATGCACCCGGTGCACCGTGCGGTGTTCCTCACAGGGGTCATGTCGTACCTGTCGGCACCGTTGTGGTTCCTGTTCCTGGTGCTGTCGACCGCGCTGCTGGCGACCAACACGCTGATGGAGCCGCAGTACTTCATCGAGCCGTACCAGCTGTACCCGCTGTGGCCACAGTGGCACCCGGAAAAGGCCGTGGCGCTGTTCTCCACCACCATCGTGCTGCTGTTCCTGCCCAAGCTGCTCAGCGTCATCCTGATCTGGGCCAAGGGCGCCGTCGAGTTCGGCGGGCGAATCAAGGTCACCTTGTCGATGCTGATGGAGATGCTGTTCTCCATGCTGCTGGCGCCTGTGCGCATGATCTTCCATACCCGCTTCGTCCTCGCGGCGTTCCTCGGTTGGGCGGCGACCTGGAACTCGCCGCAGCGCGACGACGACTCCACACCGTGGAGCGAAGCGCTACGCCGGCATGGCCCGCAGACGCTGCTGGGCATTGCCTGGGCCGGGCTGGTGGCATGGCTGAACCCAAGCTTCCTGTGGTGGCTAGCGCCGATCGTCGGTTCGCTGATGCTGTCGATTCCGGTATCGGTCATTTCCAGCCGCACCCGCCTGGGGCTAGCGGCCAAGGACGAGAAGCTGTTCCTGATCCCCGAGGAGTACGCGACGCCGCAGGAGTTGCTGGCAACCGACCAGTACACCCACGAAAACCGCTGGCATGCCCTGCATGACGGTTTCGTGCGTGCTGTGGTCGACCCGCGGCAGAACGCCCTGGCCTGCGCCATGGCCACGGCCCGCCACGGGCAGGCGGCGCCGATCGAGGCGCTGCGTGCCGAGCGCGTGGCCAAGGCCATCGAGGTCGGGCCGAAAGGGCTGGACCTCAATACCCGCCTGGCGTTGCTCAGCGACCCGGTCGCCTTGAGCCGCCTGCACGAGCAGGTATGGGCCGAGCACAATGCGGCGTGGATCGATGTGTGGCGTGCCTCGATCAAGAACGACCCGCATTCGCCGCTGCTGCCGTTGCATCCGGAGAATGAAGGCCAGCCGGCACTCGCAGGCGCCTGACCGGCCCTTTCGCGGGCACGCCCGCTCCCACAGGGTTCCGCATTTCCCTGTGGGAGCGGGCGTGCCCGCGAAGCTTTAAGGGCCCAACCCTGATTTTGGCCAACAAAGTCCCCCCCAGTGCTAGGTCCCCGGGCCGGCATGCGTTAGCATCCCTCTCCGATACGAAGCATCGGCCGGTACGGCCGTGCCAACACAATAAGATTCGCTACTTTTCTTGCTAGGGGACTTGGTGATGATCAAGAAATACCTTTCGCGACTGCTGGTCGGTGTCACCGCCCTGGTCGCCGTGACAGCGGCGCAGGCCGGCGCCATCGATGATGCGGTCAAGCGCGGCACCTTGCGGGTGGGCATGGACCCGACCTACATGCCGTTCCAGATGACCAACAAGCGTGGCGAGATCATCGGCTTCGAGGTCGATATCCTCAAAGCCATGGCCAAGTCGATGGGCGTCAAGTTCGAGGCGGTGTCCACCGCTTACGACGGCATCATCCCGGCGCTGTTGACCGGCAAGTTCGACATGATCGGCAGCGGCATGACCCTTACCCAGGAACGCAACCTGCGCCTGAACTTCAGCGAACCCTTCATCGTGGTTGGCCAGACCCTGCTGATCCGCAAGGAACTGGCAGGCGAGATCAAGTCGTACAAGGACCTGAACAACGAGAAGTACCGCCTCACCTCCAAGCTTGGCACCACCGGCGAAATGGTTTCCAAGAAGCTGATCGGCAAAGCCAAGTACCATGGCTATGACAACGAGCAGGAAGCCGTGATGGATGTGGTCAACGGCAAGGCTGACGCTTTTGTCTACGACGCGCCCTATAACGTGGTGGCGGTGGACAAGGCCGGTGCCGGCAAGCTGTTGTTCCTCGAAGAACCCTTCACCTACGAGCCGCTGGCCTTCGGCCTGAAGAAAGGCGACTACGACAGCATCAACTTCATCAACAATTTCCTGCACCAGATCAAGCACGACGGGACCTACGATCGTATTCACGACAAGTGGTTCAAGAACAAGGACTGGCTGAAGGAAATGGAATAAAGGCTGGCTTCAAGCCACAAGCCACAAGCCACAAGCCACAAGCTTTAAGCCACAAGCTTCAAGCGCAAGCGGACCGTGCACCGATCCGCTTTTGCTTGTGCTTGTGCTTGCAGCTTGCAGCTTGCAGCTTGCGGCTTGACGCTTTCTGGAGTACCCACGTGATCAAACACAAGAAAGCCCAGTGGCCCTGGCACGGGCTGACCGCGCTGGTCCTGGTGGGCCTGGCGTTCAGCCTGTACATGGCCACCTCGATGATTTCCTACGAGTGGCGCTGGAACCGCGTTCCGCAGTACTTCGCCTACAAGGCCGAGGAAACCCAGCGTGCAGCCGATTACGGCACCGTGCAGGGAATCGTCATTTCCGGCGATAACGCCCGCGTGACGCTGAAGGACGAAAGCGGCGCCGAGCAGGTGCTGGATGTGGACGCGGACAGCCTGCAACTGAGCCGCGGCGACGATGTTGCCGAGGGCGACCAGATCGGTGTGACCCGCCACTGGGCCGCCGGGCCGCTGGCCTGGGGCCTGTGGACCACGCTATGGATCTCGGTCGTGTCCGGCGCCTTGGGCCTGGTGATCGGCCTGTTCGCCGGCCTGTGCCGGTTGTCGACCAACCCGACCCTGCGCGACCTGTCGACGGTGTACGTCGAACTGGTGCGTGGCACCCCGTTGCTGGTGCAGATATTCATCTTCTACTTCTTCATCGGTACGGTGCTCAACCTGTCCCGCGAATTTGCCGGGGTGGCTGCACTGGCGTTGTTCACGGGCGCCTATGTGGCAGAAATCGTCCGTGCCGGGGTGCAGTCGATTGCCAAAGGCCAGAACGAAGCTGCACGCTCGCTGGGCCTGAACGCCGGCCAGTCAATGCGCCACGTGATCCTGCCCCAGGCTTTCAAACGCGTACTGCCGCCCTTGGCCGGCCAGTTCATCAGCCTGGTCAAGGACACCTCGCTGGTGTCGGTGATCGCCATTACCGAACTGACCAAGAGCGGCCGCGAGGCCATTACCACCTCGTTCTCCACCTTCGAGATCTGGTTCTGCGTGGCAGGCCTGTACCTGCTGATCAACCTGCCGCTGTCGCACATTGCCAGCCGGCTCGAGCGGAGGCTTGCGCAAAGTGATTGAAGTCCGTGACCTGCTGAAAGTTTTCGACACCCGCGGCCAGGTGGTCCGGGCTGTGGATAACGTCACCACCCAGGTGGCCAAGGGCGAAGTGGTGGTGGTACTGGGCCCGTCGGGCTCGGGCAAATCCACCTTCCTGCGTTGCCTTAACGGGCTGGAGCACTTCGACCAGGGCCATGTCGCCATCGACGGCCTGCAACTGGCTGACCCGAAGACCGACATCAACGCCTACCGCCGCGAAGTCGGCATGGTGTTCCAGCATTTCAACCTGTTCCCGCACATGACCGTGCTGGAAAACCTGTGCCTGGCGCAGAAGGTGGTGCGCAAGCGCAACAAGGCGGACCGCGAGGCCAAGGCCCGGGCGTTGCTGGAGAAGGTGGGCATTGCACAGAAGGCCAACGAATACCCGTCACGGCTTTCCGGCGGTCAGCAGCAGCGTGTAGCGATTGCCCGCGCCTTGTGCATGGAGCCCAAGGTCATGCTGTTCGATGAACCGACTTCTGCGCTGGACCCTGAAATGGTCGGCGAGGTGCTGGACGTGATGAAGACCCTGGCCCAGGAAGGCATGACCATGGTCTGCGTCACCCACGAAATGGGCTTTGCCCGCGAAGTGGCCGACCGGGTGCTGTTCTTCGATCACGGCAAGCTGCTGGAAGACTCGGCGCCAGCCGCGTTCTTCGCTGCACCGAAAGACCCGCGCGCGCAGGCCTTCCTGCGCCAGGTGCTTTAACCTGCACCGGCCTCTTCGCGGCTGAAGCCGCTCCTACACGCAACGTGGTCGGTGTAGGAGCGGCTTTAGCCGCGAACACCGGCAATGCCGGTGCCATCCACTGCGATGTCTGCGTCGCGGCGTCAGATATTGAACCGCCCGACCATCCCCCGCAGCTGCTGCCCCAGCTGTTCCAGCTCGCCGCTCGACATCGCTGTCTGCTCACTGGCCGCACTGGTCTGGTCCGACACATCCCGCACATTCAGCACGCTCCGGTTGATCTGCTCGGCCACCACGCTCTGTTCTTCGCTGGCCGTGGCGATCTGCTGGTTCATGCCCTGGATGTTCGACACCGTGTTGGTGATCTGGCCCAAGGCATCGCCGGCCCTGCGGCTCAGCTCCACACTTTGTTCGGTCAGCTGCTTGCTGTTGTCCAGCAAGCGGGTGACCTCGTCGGTGCCGCTGTGCAGGCTGTCGATCAACTGGCCGATCTCTTCGGTTGCCGTGGAGGTGCGCTGGGCCAGGCCGCGTACCTCGTCGGCCACCACGGCGAAACCGCGCCCGGCTTCACCGGCCCGCGCCGCTTCGATGGCGGCGTTCAGGGCCAGCAGGTTGGTCTGCTCGGAGACCGACTTGATGACATCGAGAATGCTGCCAATCCGCTGGCTTTCGCCCGCCAGGTGATGCATGGCCGCCAGGCAATGGTCCATCTGCCCGGCCAGTTGCTCGATGCGGCCGATGGCTTCGGCCATCACCTGGTCGCCCACCTGAGCCTGCTGGTCGGCGCTGGTGGCGGCCTGCGAGGCCTGCTCGGCGTTTTGTGCCACTTCCTGAACCGTGGCGCTCATCTGGTTCATGGCGGTGGCAACCTGATCGGTTTCCTCGCGCTGCTGGTTGATGCGCAGCTTGGTGTCTTCGCTGCTGGTCGCCAGCTGCGAGGCCGCCTGCGACAGCTGGCCGACGCCCTGGTCGATGCCCCCGATCAGTTCGCGCAGGCTCAAGGTCATCTCCCGCATGCTGGTCTGCAACTGGCCCATTTCGTCACGGCGCTGCACGGTGTCGACTTGGCTCAGGTCGCCCTTGGCGATGCGCGCCGCCAATGCCAGAGTCTGGCGCAAGGGCTGGGTAATCTGCAAGGTGATCAGCCAGGCAGCCAGGGCTCCCGCCACCAATGCCAGTAAGGCAACGCTGGTGAGCAGCGAGCGGGCGGCCAGGGCTTCGCGGTCACGTTGCTCGATCTTGCGTTTACCCAGTTCCAGGCTGAGCGCGCGCAACTCGTTGCCCATTCGCTCCATGTTGTTCTGCAATTGCTCGACCCGCACGGCGGCGCGCCGGTATTGGTCCAGGCTGGCGCGGTATTTGGCCAGCTCGACACCGGGCTGTTCGCTGACAGCGCGTGGCAGGCCAAGCGGCGCCAGGCCTTTGAGCAGTTGCTCGAGGCTGGCCTGGGCTGCGTCCAGGGCGCTGTCGCCGACTTTGGCAAAGTCCTCGACCGGGACGAACGTGTAGGCGGGTACCAGGCTTTGCTGGTTGGCACCGTCCACTTGCCGGCTGAGGGTGTCCATTTGCGCCAGGGCACCATTTTGCTGGCTGTGGGCCGGCATGTTCAGCAACGCCTGGGTCTGCAGCTCGTCGATGGCATCGTTGAGCTTCTGCTCCTGCTCCTGCATTGCCTGGCGCAAGGCCACCCGGTTGGCGACGGTGCGCTGCAACTCGGTGAAGTCATCGCGCAGGCGCTGCAGCAGGGTCAGCTTATCGGTCAGCATCTGGCGCGACTCATCGACGTTGCTGCGCTGCTGCAGGGTGCTGAGCATGCTGTTGAGCTGGTCGAGGATGTTGCCGATAGTGGCCTTGCTGGCGTCGTCGTTGAGCACGCGGAAGGTGATGCGCTCTGCGCGCAGGTCTTTGGTCAGGTCGTTGATCCGGCCGATTTCGCTGAGCTGTTGCGAGCGGACGATGGCGTCGTCCAACGCACGCCAGCCGCTGATGGTGGTGGCCAGGGTAAGCAGCAGGACCACAGCGAAGCCGAGGGCCAGCTTGGCAGCCACGCTGATGTTGCCGAGCTTGCGGTTGAGGTAGCCGAGCATGGTGAGTCTCCGTGCGAAAGGGGGAGGGCATGCAGGCGTATTGCCGGCATGATACCTTTGCCCATCGGCAGCGGAGCTGTAGGACTTGACCTGATAATCAGGTAGGAAATTTCGCTGCGGCTAGTAGGAAATGTGTCGCCTGTGCCTGGCCGCTCCGCGCCGAACTGACGCGAAGAGGCCAGGCACACCCGATCAGAGCCTGAAGCGCCCCACCAACCCTTGCAAATGGGTGCCCAGCCGCGCCAGCTCCACGCTGGAGCTGGCCGTCTCCTCACTGGCCGCCGAGGTCTGGTCGGAAATGTCCCGCACATTCATCACGCTGCGGTTGATCTCTTCGGCCACGGCCGTTTGCTCTTCTGCCGCGGTGGCGATCTGCTGGTTCATCGCCTGGATCGACGACACGGTACGGGTGATGGTTTCCAGCGAGCTGCCGGCGCGGCGGGTCAGCTCGACGCTGCTGTCAGTCAGTTGGCGGCTGCTGTCCATCACGCTGGCCACCCGCTGGGTTCCGCTTTGCAAGCCGGCAATCAGTTCTTCGATTTCTTCGGTCGACTGCTGGGTGCGCTGGGCCAGGCTGCGCACCTCGTCGGCCACCACGGCAAAGCCGCGCCCGGCTTCGCCTGCACGGGCAGCCTCGATCGCTGCGTTGAGCGCCAGTAAGTTGGTCTGTTGAGCCACCGACTTGATCACGTCGAGCACGCTGCCGATCTTGTCGCTCTCGGCCTTGAGCTGGTTCATCGCTTCGCTGGAGTTGATCACTTCGCCGGCCAGGCGCTCGATCTGCGCCACCGCTTCGCCCACCACCCGGTCACCTTCACGGGCCTGCTGGTCGGCCATCAAGGCCGCTTCCGAGGCTTGCTCGGCGTTGCGTGCCACGTCGTGCACGGTCGCGGTCATCTGGTTCATGGCAGTCGCCACCTGATCGGTCTCGACCTTCTGGTTGTTGACCCCGGCGCTGGTCTGCTCGGTCACCGCCGACAGTTGCTCGGCCGCACTGGCGATCTGCGTTACCCCATCGCCGATGCCACCGATCAGCTCGCGCAAGCCTTGGGTCATGCGCTGCATGCTGGCTTGCAACTGGCCCAGCTCGTCACGGCGGTCTACCGGCAGGTTGTGGCTGAGGTCGCCGCTGGCTACCCGCTCGGCGGCGCTCAGGGTCTGGCGCAGGGGCACGACGATCTGCCGGGTAATCGCCCAGGCTGCCAGCAGGCCAAGGGCCAGCGCCAGCACGGTGGCGATCAGCAGCAGGGTCTTGGCCTGGGCGGCAGCGCTATCCCGTACGGCGGTCTGGGAGGTGGTCATCGCCTCGCTGGTCTGCAGCAGCGCTGCGCCGAGCTCGACCATGCGTTGCAAGGCTTGATCGCTGGTCGTCTGGGCAGCGCCGAACTGGTTGACCGCATCCCGGTAGCCGCCCATGGCAGTGGTAGCGTCGTCCAGGCTGGCGGCGTAGTCGGCCGGCACCTTGGCCGGCAGGGCCCGCAGTTCGAGCAAGGCCTGGTCGATGGCTTTCAAAGCGGTTTGCTGGTACTCGGCATTGCCGCTGTAGGTATAACCGCGTACCTGGAAGCGGGCTTGCTGCAGCAGGGCGTTGACCTCCACGGCGGACTGGTATTGGCTTATGTCGCCGCCCTGGCGCAGGCGCTGTTGCACCCGGTTCAGCAGTTCCACGGCCTTGTCGGCGCTATCGCCGAGCACTGCGCGGCTTGCCTCGCGGCGTTGGCCGGCCTGCTTCAGCTCGCCCAAGGCTTGCTGGTAGCCGCGCACGGCCTCGCGCTGCTGCTCCAGGCGCTGGTGGTCGGCGGGCTGCTCGATCTGGCCGAGCATCACTTGCACCTGGCGGTCCAGCGTAGCCAGGGCTTTTTCCACGTCTGCGATCGAGGCATCGTCACGCTCGCGTTGATAACGCTGGCGGGCGATACGCAGTTCCTGAGTGTGCTGCTGAATGACCGAGATGTTCCCCAGCTTGTCGCCACGGCCGATGATGCTGTCCATGCCGTGCCAGCCGGTCAGGGTGATGGCCACGGTCAATAGCAGGACCAGGCCGAAACCCATTCCCAGTTTGCGGTTCACGCTCATATTGCCCAGCGATTGGGCTAACCATTGATACATGTAGACTCCCGGTCGGCTTGGCAGCACGAAACTTTGTTGTGTTGCCAAGGCCATCGGCCCGGGAAGGGGAAACTTGATGGGCGATTAGGTGGCGTTTGCGTCAGAAAATGCGCGAAAGCAGCGCAGTGACGGCCGTTTCGACGCGCAGAATGCGCTCACCCAGCTGCACGGGCGCCAGGCCTGCCTTGCCCAGCAGGTCGATTTCGTAAGGAATCCAGCCACCTTCGGGGCCGATGGCCAGGGTCACGGGCTGGTCCACGGCGCGCGGGCAAGCAGGGTACGGGCCGGGGTGACCGACCAGGCCCAGGGTACCAGCAGCGATCGCGGGCAGGCGGTCTTCGACGAACGGCTTGAAGCGCTTCTCGATGATCACCTCGGGCAGTACCGTATCGCGGGCCTGTTCCAGGCCGAGGATCAGGTTGTCCCGAATGTTTTCCGGCTGCAGGAACGGCGTTTGCCAGAAGCTTTTCTCGACCTTGTAGCTGTTCAGCAGGATCAACCGCGGTACACCCAGGGTAGCCACGGTCTGGAACAGCCGGCGCAGCATCTTCGGGCGGGGTACAGCCAGCACCAGGGTCAGCGGCAGTTTGGCCGGCGGTTGCTGGTCGAAGGCCACCTCCAGCTCGGCCTGGTGCGGTGCCAGGCGCAGCACCGTGGCCTTGCCCATCAAGCCGTTGACGCGGCCCACCCGCAGCTGGTCGCCGACCGCCACGCGGTGGATTTCCTGCATGTGGGTGAAGCGCCGGTCAGCCAGCACCACGCGGTCGGCCGAAACGAAGTCGGCCTGTTCAAGCAGCAGCAGGTTCACGGTTGAGTCGCTGGTGGCTGGTCGTTGGAATCGTCGGCAGTTTCGTCGTGGGCACTGCGCTTGCGCACCAGGCTGCCGCACAGCACGCCGACTTCGAACAACAACCACATGGGTACGGCCAGCAGGGTCTGCGAGAAAATGTCCGGTGGCGTGAGGATCATGCCGACCACGAAGCAGCCGATGATCACGTAAGGGCGGATCTTCTTCAGGTACTTCACGTCGACCACGCCGATCCACACCAGCAGCACCACCGCCACCGGGATCTCGAAGGCCACGCCAAAGGCGAAGAACAACGTCATCACGAAATCGAGGTAGTTGGCGATGTCGGTCATCATGGCCACGCCTGCCGGGGTGGCTGCCGCGAAGAACTTGAACATCAGCGGGAACACCAGGAAATAGGCGAACGCCATACCGGCATAGAACAGCAGGATGCTCGACACCAGCAGCGGGATCGCGATGCGCTTTTCGTGGCGGTACAGCCCCGGCGCGATGAAGCCCCAGATCTGCTGGAGGATGAAGGGGATGGCCAGGAACAGCGACACGATCATGGTCAGCTTGAACGGCGTGAGGAACGGCGAGGCCACGTCGGTGGCGATCATCGTTGCATTGGCCGGCAAGTGATCACGCAGGGGGGCGGAGACCAGGGTGTAGATCTGCTGGGCGAAGGAGAACAGCCCGGCAAAGATCAGGAAAATGACCGCAACGCAGCGCAGCAGGCGGGTGCGCAGTTCGGTCAGGTGCGAAACCAGCGGCATTGGCTGGTCGTGTTCCGGATTCTCGCTCATGGGGCTCGCGGCGGTTGAGGCGGTTCAGTGGTTGTGCCCGGGGTGGCCGGTGTTTCCACTGGCTTGGCTGCGACCCCGGCGGGTGGCTGCACGGTGGCGGTGGTCACGGGCGGCTGTGCCGGTGGCGTCAGCGGGTTGAGGATGCGCTTGGCTTCCTCTTCCATCTGCAGGATGTGCTCGTTGTGCAGCTGGCGGCGGATGTCGTCGGCGCCGATTTCACGCTCCACTTCCATCTTGATGCTGTTGAAGCTGCGCTTGAGCCGCCCGATCCACAAACCTGCGGTGCGGGCGGCGCCTGGCAGGCGCTCGGGGCCGAGCACCAGCAGGGCGACCAGGCCGACGAGCAGCAGCTCGCTGAAACTGATGCCGAACATGGGTCAGTCTTTCCGCTGTGGCTCTTGGACCGGCTGTGCCTGGCCCTCGATGGTGTGGCCTGGCTGTGGCTGGGCGGTGTTCTGCACTGGCGGCACAGGCTGGGCAGGCGGCGGGGTTTGCTCGGCCGGCTTGTGCTCTTCATCGTTCATGGCCTTGCGGAAGCCCTTGATCGACTCGCCCAGGTCACTGCCGAAGTTCTTCAGCTTCTTTGTGCCGAATACCAGCACCACGACCACCAGCAGGACGATCCAGTGTTTCCAGTCAAAGATACCCATTTCGTACTCCTGAAAAATGTCAGTGAAGCTTCAGGGGCGCCCGGCGCCCCCCGCAAATGCATCAGGCAGAAGGCGTTCGCGCAGCCTTCTCATCATGCCCGGACAGCCCGAAGCGGCGCTCCAGTTCGTCCAGCACCGCTTGCGGATGCTGGCCCAGCGCGCTGAGCATTACCAGGCTATGAAACCACAGGTCGGCGGTTTCGTAGATGACATCGCTGTAATCCTTGCTGTGCGCGGCGTCCTTGGCGGCGATGATGGTTTCGACCGACTCTTCGCCGAGCTTTTCAAGAATCTTGTTCAGGCCCTTGTGGTACAGGCTGGCCACATAGGAGCTGTCGGGCGCCGCTTGCTTGCGTTCTTCAAGCACGGCGGCCAGGCGGTTGAGGGTGTCGCTCATGTCAGTGTCCTGCGCTGTAGATGGCATCCGGGTCCTTGAGGACCGGGTCGACGATTTTCCACTGGCCGTCTTCGTAGACGCGATAGAAGCAGCTTTCCCGGCCGGTATGGCAGGCGATATGGCCCAGTTGCTCGACCATCAGGATGATGACGTCGGCGTCGCAGTCCAGGCGCAGTTCATGCAGCTTCTGCACATGCCCGGACTCTTCGCCCTTGCGCCACAGCTTGCCACGCGAGCGCGACCAGTAGATGGCGCGTTGCTCGGCGGCCGTGAGCGCCAGCGATTCGCGGTTCATCCAGGCCATCATCAGCACCCGTCCGGTCTTGTGGTCCTGGGCGATCGCTGGCACCAGGCCATCGCTGTTCCACTTGATCTCGTCCAGCCAGTCTTTCATCGTCGACTCCAAAGCGAGCCCGCTCCTGTACCGGGCCATTTGCGCTAGTGTGCCAGCCACAGGCGCGGCTGGCTATTGGCGCACGATCAGGTAAAGGCCGGCGGCCAGCATCAGCCAGGCGGGCCAGGCTGCAGGCGCGGCCAGGCTGGCGGCCTCGGCAGCACCCGCGGCCAGTACCGCGCCCCCGCCCAGCAGGCCGGCCCCGAGCAGGCGCAGCGCCCAGCGGTCGCCCTTGCGGCGCTCTGGCAGTTGCGGATCATGCAAATGCGGTTGCGACAGGCGTTCGAGCAGGTCGCGGGTCATACCGGCCAGGTGCGGCAACTGCTCGACCTGGCTGTGCAGGTTGCCGAACATGGCCTTGGGGCTGTAGCGCTCGCGCATCCAGCGTTCCAGGTAGGGCTTGGCGGTACTCCACAGGTCCAGGTCGGGGTACAGCTGGCGGCCGAGGCCTTCGATGTTGAGCAAAGTTTTTTGCAGCAGAACCAACTGCGGCTGCACTTCCATGTTGAAGCGCCGTGCGGTCTGGAACAGGCGCATCAGCACCTGGCCGAAGGAAATATCCTTTAACGGTTTTTCGAAGATCGGTTCGCACACGGTGCGGATCGCGGCTTCGAATTCGTTGACCTTGGTATGCGCCGGGACCCAGCCCGAATCGATGTGCAGCTCGGCCACACGCCGGTAGTCGCGCTTGAAGAAGGCAAACAGGTTGCGCGCCAGGTAGTCCTGGTCTTCGGCGGTGAGGCTGCCGACGATCCCGCAGTCGATGGCGATGTATTGCGGGCTCCACGGTTTGACCGTGCTGACGAAGATGTTGCCCGGGTGCATGTCGGCATGGAAGAAACTGTCGCGGAACACCTGGGTGAAGAACACCTCCACACCCCGTTCGGCCAGCAGCTTCATGTCGGTGCGCTGGTCGGCCAGGGTAGCCATGTCGGTCACGGGTACGCCATAGATGCGCTCCATGACCAGCACCTTGGGGCGGCACAGGTCCCAGTACACCTGGGGCACGTACATCAGCTCGGACCCTTCGAAGTTACGCCGCAGCTGGCTGGCATTGGCCGCTTCGCGCAGCAGGTCGAGTTCGTCGTAGATGGTTTTTTCGTAGTCGCCGACGATGTCCACCGGGTGCAGGCGGCGGGCATCGGCCGAGGCGCGCTCGGCGGCCTTGGCAATCAGGAACAGCCAGGCCAGGTCCTGGGCGATGACCGGCTTGAGGCCGGGGCGTACCACCTTGACCACCACCTCTTCGCCCGTTTTCAGGCGCGCGGCGTGCACCTGGGCGACCGAGGCCGAGGCCAGCGGCTCGACGTCGAAGCGGCTGAACAGCTCGCCCACCTTGGCACCCAGTTGCGCTTCGATCAACGCCACGGCGTGTTTCGGGTCGAATGGCGGCACGCGGTCCTGCAGCAGCATCAGTTCGTCGGCGATGTCGGGGGGCAGCAGGTCGCGGCGGGTGGACAGTAACTGGCCGAACTTGATGAAGATCGGCCCCAGGTCCTGCAGCGCCAGGCGCAGACGTGCGCCACGGTTGAGCTCGGACGGCTTGCGTGGCAGCCAGCGCCACGGCATCAGCAGGCGCAGGCTGGCCAGCCACCAGGGCAGCAGGGGTTGATCGAACAGCAGGTCATCCAGGCGGTAGCGGATGACCACACGCTGAATGCGGAAAAGGCGGCGGACGGCGAGCAGCTTCATGCGTTATCGCTGGAATCAAGGGATCGGGAAAGGCGCTTGAGGCGCGCCTCAAGGCGTTCGGTGTCGAGTTTCAGGGCATCGAGTTCGCTGAAGGCAGCCTCGGCTTCGCGCTTGCCGACCAGCGTGCGCGACTCTTCGGCCAGGTATTCGGACAAATTCTGGCTGAAGCGCGCCAGGCCCTGGCGGGTCCAGCGCGCGCGCAGGCGGATATGGCCGGCCAGCAGGGCCGTGGCCACCGGGCCGAGCCAGCGTTGCAACTCGTGCTCCCAGTCCAGTTCCAGGTCCTGCAGCACACCGAACAGGTCGAGCAGCACGGCGCTGTCGCCGTGCAGTTCGACCTGTGGGCTGTGCAACACGCCAGTCTTGTCCTTGGCCATGGCCAGTTGCGCCAGGCTGCCGGCCGGGGCGCGCAGGCTGCAGTCGACCTCGCCTTCCCAGTGGGCGGCGAGCATCAGGCCCTCTTCATCGGGCAGGATGAACACCTGCAAGGCCGGTTGGCGGCAGTCTATCTCGATGACCTTGCCCGCCAGCGCGCCCAGCCGCGGCAGGGCCGTGCTGTCCATGCGCAGGACGCGGTTCAGGCCCTGTTCGACACTGGCGAGCAGCCCGGCCAGCAGCATCAGGGCTTGATTCCCCGGTGTACGGCAACAATGCCGCTGGTCATGTTGTGGTAGGTGACGCGGTCGAAGCCGGCCTCGACCATCATGCTTTTCAGGGTTTCCTGGTCGGGGTGCATGCGGATCGACTCGGCGAGGTAGCGGTAGCTTTCGGAGTCGTTGGTGATCAGCTTGCCGGCCAGTGGCATGAAGGCGAACGAGTAGGCATCGTAGGCCTTGGACATGAGCTTGTTGGTCGGCTTGGAGAACTCCAGGATCAGCAAGCGGCCGCCGGGCTTGAGTACACGCAGCATCGAGCGGATGGCTGCATCCTTGTGGGTGACGTTGCGCAGGCCGAAGGCGATGGTCACGCAATCGAAGTGGTTGTCCGGGAACGGCAGCTTTTCCGCGTCGGCCTGCACGAATTCGATGTTGCCGGCCACGCCGCGGTCCAGCAGGCGGTCACGGCCAACCTTGAGCATCGAGTCGTTGATGTCGGCCAGTACCACTTGCCCGGTCGGGCCGACCAGGCGCGAGAACTTGGCGGCAAGGTCGCCGGTACCACCGGCGATGTCCAGCACGCGGTTGCCGCTGCGCACACCCGAGAGCTCGATGGTGAAGCGCTTCCACAGGCGGTGCATGCCGCCGGAGAGCACGTCGTTCATCAGGTCGTACTTGGCAGCTACCGAATGGAATACCTCGGCAACTTTCTTGGCTTTCTGGCTTTCAGGGACGTCCTGGTAGCCGAAATGGGTGGTGGGTTCGGCGTGGTCGCCTTTGCGCTGGTCGTTCATATCGCTTCACCGGAAAAAATTACCGCCATTCTAGGGCGAACGGGCGGATTTGTCTTGGCAGGGTGTGCCTGTGGCCGGGGGCGGGCATAATGCCGATTATGTCTACATCATCAGGAACACCCGCATGACCCAGATCAGCGTCGAACGCAAACACTCCCTCGGCCGTGACGCCGCCCGTGCCAAGGCCCAGGCGCTGGTCGACAAGCTCAGCCGCGAGTACGACCTCCAGGCCACCTGGAACGGTGACCGGGTCGATGTGGCCCGCAGCGGCGCGAAGGGTAGCGTGCAGATCGGCGAAGACAGCATCCGCGTGGAGCTGAAACTGGGCATGATGCTGTCGATGATGAGCGGCACCATCAAGGGCGAGATCGAGCGGGCGCTGGACAAGGCACTGGCCTGACGCCCGCTTTATTCAGCTGGCGGGGAACGGGATCAGGCCTTCGATCTGGTCCAGACGCAGGTCACCCCGGTACACCTGGCAACGCTCCGCCGAAGCCTGTGCCCGTTGCAAGCGTTCGTCGCGGCCCATGGCCTCCGGGAACTTCAAATGGCCTTTGGCAAAGCGCCGGGCATTGGCGGTGGCGGTGGTGTAGTGAAAGTGCGCCTCCCAGAGCTTCTGCCTGGGTTGCAGGCGATAGATGTCGTACACATCCAGAAAGTCATTGGCCTTGAGCTGTTTGCGCGCCCTGTTCGGGGTGATTTCGACCTCGCGGGCCTCTACCAGAAAGCGCAGGGCTTTGCTGTCCGGGTAGCGGGTGCCAAGGTAGGCGCTGGTCAAGAGGCGCTGCTTGTCAGCGCGCACTTCGGTAATGGCCTGTTCGATCCTGCTGGCCAGGGGTTGCTCCCGGTCGGGGCCGCTGCGCAGGTTACCGGCGATTTCCGCCAGGTCCTGCAAGTAGAAATCCAGCAGGTCGGCCAGGCTGTTGGGCCCATCCAGGTGGCGCGCGGCGTGGTTGAGCCTGGCCGCCTGCTGGCTCAGCAGATCATTGCCGATGCGCCGCAGGCGCGCGTAGTCAGGGGCCGGCGTGGCGGGGGCAATGGTGTCCCAGTGATCGCCTTGCTGCTGGTAGCGTGCAACCGTTTGCTGGGTCATCGGGTCGATCTGCACGGTTTCGCCGGCCTCCCCGGTTTCCTCCACCACCAGCGACCTGCCTCGCGCCGTGCGGATCACCTTGCGTCGGACGGCCCGCACCCTGTGGGTCAGCGGTTGCTCGGGTACTGCATCCTGGCGATCGGTCGCGGCCGCCAGGTTGGCCATGTCATCCTCGCCCAGGCTTATCAGTATATTGAGCTCGGCGATGTAGGCCTGGAGTTGGCTGCTGTCCATCGCAGGCATGTTGCGTGAAAGCAGGTATTGGGCATTGCTCAGGGCCAGCTTGTATTCGCGAACGGCGCTCTCCAGGGGCGCCTTTTGCTGTTCGGGCGTCAGGCCGGCGGCAGCCAGGCTGTCGTGGCTCAGCAGTGCCTCGTGGAAATGCTTGCTGCGCAGGGTTTGCTGGGCGAGCAGGGTACTTTCGAAATCGTCTGCGCTGAGCCGGTCTCTGCGGACGACGAGTTGATGCAGGTCACTGATGATCTGGGCGCGGGTAATGAGGGTCGAGTACTGCCGGGTGCTGATGATGCCGTCGAGCTTCTTGCGTTTGCCGGGGAACTGGATCTGCCCATCTTGCAAGGCCTCGGCGAGATTCTGGTCCAGGCGTTGGCTGACGCAGAGGATACGCCTGTGCACAGCCAGTGCGGCTTCGATGTTCTTGCTGTAGTCCAGGTACAGCTCTGCCTGCTCCTGGCCGAACGGCAGTTGCACCAGGCGACGGGACTGGCTCTTGAGCACCTCGTAGTCATTCATGTCGAGCAGGCGGCGGAACTGCTGCAGGTCAGTTTGCAGCAACTGCTCCCACCATTGGCCACGGACAAATGAAGCGGTGGCTTGCGGGTCGAACCTGAGGTACTTCGGTTCGCCCATGCGGGTGTAGAGTTGTATCTGCTCCCTGATCAGCGTGGCCTGTTTCTCATAGGTGAGTGCCAACACATCGAGGTTGGCGCGCGTCTCCTGGCGAAGCGCCTGCAGGGCGCGCAGGCGCTCCTGCAGGTGCTCCGGCAAATTGTCGAGCGAAGCGCCGGGGTGCTCATCGAGCGACTTCAGGAATGCCTCGAGTGCCTGGTCGTAGGGTTCCACCCGCTTCAGGTAGACACCGATGAAGGTTTCCGTGTTGTTGAGCTTTTGATCATTGGCGACACGGGTCGCCAGCAGGGTGTTGAATGCCTCGGTTTTTTCGTTGATCAGTGCTCGGGCGCTTTTCGGCATGCCCCCGGCAAGGTGCAGGTCCAGCATCCATTCACCGTTCCAGCGTTTCAGCCAAGGGCCACGGCTGCGTTCGCGGCTGGGGAGGTAATAGCCGTCAGGCTCCGCCCCCCATGACTGCGACCATTCGCTCTGGCTCAGCGGCGGCCCCATGATGCGCATGCCGCTCCAGCTCTCGACCACTTCGTAAGGCACGTTCTGCAACTGCACGTAGTAGCGCCCATCCAGTGCATACAAACCGCGCATGCGCCCGCTGGCCACCGGTTGCAGCCCACTCAGGCTGACCGCGGCGCGCAGGCGTTCGAGGGCGGCGCGGGCGTCGCGCGGCAGGTTGCCGAGCCGTTGGTCATGGCCCCATTGGCTGACATTCAGCGCTGTCGGCTGGGCTGGCTCGGCGAGGGCTGTCCAGGTTTGCTGTTCCGGTAACCGATCGGCCAGCACGGCCGGCGCCCGACGCGGCGGGGCCTGATATGCGGGTTCCGGCGGTGTGCGGGCAATGGCAGGGCCGTGGGCCAGCAGCATGGCCAGGTTCAGCAGGATATCTGCGCCAGCGAGCCATTTTTCCTGGTCGCTGCCGGCGGTCAACGCGTTGAGGTCATGCCGGATGCCGAGCAGGGCGGTCACCAGCCAGGCCAGCATGCCTGCCGCGCCACGCAGCAGCGGCGTGACCGTATTGAACGCCACCCAGGCGAACTGCTCGACCAGCGCCCAGCGCAGTTGTTGGTTGGACACGCTCTGCCGTGAGGCCAGCAACAGCAGAACCTCGGCCCGGGCTTGGTAAATACGGCTGTCCAGGTCGTCGGCCCAGGGGCTGAAAGCCAGTGTGACCGGCACCCTCAGGCGCTCGATGGCAAGCCCCACCAAGGCAGCCCCGGGCGCCAGCAGATGGGCCACCTCGGCCAGCCCGGAATGCAGGTGGGGGTGAACAAAGCCGCCATCGGCGTAAATGGGGCGGGCGTCGTCATCCAGCCAGATGAGGATGTCCTGCTGCAGGGCGTGTTCGGTCCGGATGCAGGTGATCAGTTGTTGGCGGCTGTCGAACTGCCTGATGGGCTGCCGGGTGTGCATCGGCCGGTACAGTAGCCAGGCCCCGGTGGTGGGTACTTCGATGACGAACATGCCATGCACCGGGTTGCTCTTCGGGCCGCCGGGCACGCTGTTGAATGCCAGCGGCGCCAGCTTCAGCGTGCCGCTGGCATGGGGTTGCCGCCGGCAAAAATCGGCGATGACCTGCCAGGTGCGTTCGTCCAGCTGGGCCATGATCTTGGCCTGCAGCGCGCTCAGCAGCAGGCTTGTGCGCCATTCTTCGGCAAAGCGTTGGCGCCGTTGGTCGGCGTCGTTGCCACGTTGCAACTGGTCGTGAACGAATAGCGGGTACTGGCCGCCGATATCCACGCTGTCGACCAGGGCGGCGACGTAATCGAGGTTCATCCAGCTATCCAGTGGCTGCTGGTCGGCGCGTTGGATCGCCGCTGCGACCTGCTCGCCGCCTGGCGGCAGCCGGGTGATGGCCAGTTCTGTCAGGCTGATGGTTCTCAGGTACTCAAGCCGCGCCGGGCCGGTGGAGGAAACCTGCACCACCTGGGCAAGGCTGATCAGCAGCTGATCAGGGTCGTACAGGACCTGCGCAGGGTGGTCATTGCGCATGTGTTCCCGCAAGCGGCGAACCGCGTACTGCTGCAGGTCCTCGATGCCGTCCAGGGACGAACCACCCTGGGCCAGCATCTGCCTGGCCGACAGCGCCAGCAACGCCGTGTGGTACTCGAAGCGATCAGTCAGGCTGGCGTTGCCGAGCCAGTCCGGAAACCCTATGGCCGGGGTCGATGGCTGAAGCACAAAACTTGCCGGGAATACCCATGAAGGGTCGCTGAGGGTGTAGAAGCGCTCATCCAGGTCGCTAGCCTGGTCGCCTGGGCGAAGCTGCAGCCGATCGATTCTTTGCAGCAGGCCATTGAGCAGTTGCCGGGCCTGATAGGCGAACGGGTCCTCGCGCAAGGGCGTGCAGGCCCAGGACATAGAGTCGAACGCATGCTGCTCGCCGAGCGCTTCGCGCAGGGCCCGGGAAAAAGCAGCCAGATCATCGAAGCTGCGCACGGTGCCCGAAGGCTGGCACCACAGAATGAGCTCACGGGTACCTTGCCTGCCCGTGACCAGCAGGTCCGGCAGCACCCATTGCAGGGTGTCCCCAGGGCTGGCAAGGGAAACCTGCAGCGCTTGCACCTGTGCCGCGGCGTGGCTTTGGGCCAGCAGCGGGTACAGCAGGGCTTTCTGGTCATGGTCCAGGCCCTGGCGCTCAAGCGTACCGAGCAGGGCGGCCTTGAGCACTTGCTGCAGCCATTGCAGGCGGGTCACGTCCGAGTCTTTCTCGCAGCCATTCCAGAAGCTGACCTGCGCCCGCTGGAAGGTCTCGCTGAGGGTAGAAAGCATGTTGTCGAAGTCGGTGTTCAGGTCTTCCATGCGCAGGTCGATGGCCGGGGCGCTGTCTTGCGGGCGAAAGACCCGCGGTGGGTTCAGGCTCAGCTGGTCGGTCGGCTGCAGCGCCATGGGCTGGCCATTGAAAAAATGTGTCAGCAGGGTATCGACCAGCTGGCCTGACGCTGTCGGCGGCTGCCCATTCACCCCGCGCAGGATGCTGAAGCCCTGGATCGATTGCAGCTGTGGGTGCTGGCTGCGCGTCCACGGGTAGCGTGCCGCGATGACCTCGAAGCCTGCGCGGGCGATGACTTCGCGCAAGCGCGGGCGATTGGCGAACTGGGTGGCTACAAGCTGCCTGAACGAGAGGGGCGATGACGATGGCATGGCAGGAGGCTCCGGTTGAAGGGAGCCGAATGCTGGAGCAGCAGGCTGCTGCGTCTGTGGTAGATAAAGCAGTGCGCCGATCTTAGGGTGAAGATTCTAATTCCTGCCTCTACCTTATGCTCAAGCCCACCCTCCATGGGCGGTTCCTCCTCCACTCATGAGCATGAGGTACAGAGCATGGCCAAAGTGAATGTGAAGAAAAAGGCGGACGCGCCGGGCACGCTGGGTGAGGTGCGGGGTTACGCACGCAAGATCTGGCTGGCGGGCATCGGCGCCTATGCGCGTGTCGGCCACGAAGGCGCCGACTATTTCCAGGCGCTGGTCAAGGCCGGCGAAGGTGTCGAGAAGCGGGGCAAGAAGCGCATCGATAAAGAGCTGGACGCCGCCAACCAGCAGATCGATGACGCCGCCCAGGAAGTGAGCCGCGTACGTGGCAAGGTAGAAATTCAACTCGACAAGATCGAAAAAGCTTTCGACGCACGGGTAGGGCGCGCCTTGAATCGCCTTGGCATACCGTCTAAACATGACGTTGAGGCGCTGTCGATCAAGCTTGAACAGCTGCACGAGCTGCTTGAGCGCGTCGCGCACAAACCATAAGGAGAGCAGGATGGCTGGCAAGAAGAATACCGACAAAGCAGGCAACTCCTGGGTCGGCGGGATCGAAAAGTACTCCCGCAAGATCTGGCTGGCGGGGCTGGGTATCTATTCGAAGATCGACCAGGACGGCCCCAAGCTTTTCGACTCGCTGGTGAAAGATGGCGAGAAGGCCGAAAAGCAGGCCAAGAAGAGCGCCGAAGATGTGGCCGAAAGCGCCAAGTCTTCGACCACTTCGCGGGTGTCTGGCGTGAAGGACCGGGCGCTGGGCAAGTGGAGCGAACTCGAAGAGGCTTTCGATAAACGTCTGAACAGCGCCATCTCGCGCCTGGGTGTACCGAGCCGCAACGAAATCAAGGCCCTGCACCAACAGGTAGACAGCCTGACCAAGCAGATCGAGAAGCTGACCGGTGCCTCGGTGGCGCCGGTTTCGTCGCGTGGGGCCGCAGCCAAGCCGGCAGCCAGCAAGGCGGCAGCCAAGCCACTGGCCAAGGCGGCAGCGGCCAAACCCGCAGCCAAAACCGCTGCGGCGAAACCTGCAGCCAAGGCGGCCGCGGCAAAACCTGCGGCTGCCAAACCTGCAAGCAAGGCGGCAGCAGCGAAACCCGCCGCCAAGCCTGCGGCAAAGCCGGCAGCAGCCAAACCGGCAGCAGCCAGGAAGCCTGCAGCGAAGAAAGCACCGGCCAAGCCGGCGGCCAGCGCTGCACCTGCCGCAACCGATGCCCCGGCCCCGGCTGCAGCCCCGGCCAGCAACACGCCGTCGGCGGCCAACGGGACCGGTACCCTGATCTGATACCGCAACGCCCTCTTCGCGGGTGGCCCCGCGCCTACAGGTTCAGCACAACCCTGTAGGCGCGGGTTCACCCGCGAATGCGTTGGCGGCAGCAGCACAGCCCCTGCAGGGCTAGTCCTCCAGATACTTCATCGCCAACTGCTCGGCTGCCCCCCGGGCCTGAGCCTGCAGGTGCGGCGCCACCAGCATCATCACTTGGTACACCACGATTCCCACGTCCCCTTCGCGCCCCAGCACCCGCTGGTAATCCAGCGAGAACAGCAGCGTCAGGGTGATCTGTTCCACCAGTTGCCCCAAGGCCTGGGTGTCACTCTGTACCAGGCCCTGGCCCTTGAGGCTGGCCAGCAGTGCCGCCAGCGTGCGCTTCAGGGCGTTGATCAGGCTGCGCATGCCGCGGGCCAGCTTGGGCAGGCGCCCAGTCAGGTTCGACAGGTCCTGGAACAGAAACCGGTACTGCGCCATGTGCTCGACGATCAGGTGCAGGAACAGCCAGTAGTCCTCGGCATCCAGGCGCACTTCCAGCGGCGGGTCCAGCAGCGGCATCAGCGCTTCCTCGAAGCGCTCGAACAACCCCAGTACCAGGGGCTCCTTGCCGTGGAAGTGGTAGTAGAGGTTGCCCGGGCTGATACCCAGCTCGTTGGCAATCTCCAGGGTCGATACGTTCGGCTCGCCCTGCTGGTTGAACAGCTGCAGGGCGCACTCAAGGATACGATCGCGGGTTTTCATCCGGTCGGTCTGCTCATCGGGTCAGCACATAGGTGCCGGGCGCAGGGGCCAGGGGCGGGTGGGTGGCGTTGCCCAGGTCGTTGCGTGGCGCCTTGAGCGGCCCGGAGCGCTGGGTGATCCACGCCAGCCACAACGGCCACCAGCTACCCTCGCTGCGCGTAGCCTCGTGGAACCAGGCGCGCGGGTCACTGCTCAGGCTGGGGTTGGTCAGGTAATAGGCCTTGGGGTTGCCTGGCGGGTTGATGATGCTCTGGATATGCCCGCTGTTGGCCAGCACGAAGCGGCGCTCACCGCCCAGCAGCAAGGCCGACCGGTACACCGCGTCCCAAGGGGTGATGTGGTCGTTGCTGCCGGCAACGGTAAAACTGTCCACGCTGACCTGTTGCAGGTCGATTGGCGTGCCGCAGACCTCCAGCCCGGCCGGGTAGGTCAACGGGTTGAGCTTGAAGAAATCCAGCAGGTCGCCATGCAATGCGGCAGGCAGGCGCGTGTTGTCGGCGTTCCAGTAGAGAATGTCGAACGCAGGCGGTGTCTTGCCGAGCAGGTAGTTGTTGACCCAGTAGTTCCAGATCAGGTCGTTGGGGCGCATCCAGGCAAACACCCGCGCCACTTCGGCGCCGTCCAGCACGCCGCGCTGGTGAGAGCGGCGTTTGGCTGCCTGAAGGGTCTGCTCGTCGGCGAACAGACTGGCCGGGCTGTCGAACTTGCTGTCCAGCAGGCTGACCAGGTAGGTGGCACTGCGCACCCGGCGCAACTGGTTCCTGGCTTGCAGGTGGCCTTGCAAGGCGGCCATGGTCAGGCCGCCGGCGCAAGCGCCCATGAGGTTGGGGTCGCGGCTGCCGCTGATGCGGCGGCAGGCATCCAGGGCTTCTTCCAGCGCCTGCACGTAGCTGGACAGGCCCCATTCACGGTGGCGCGGGTCCGGGTTGCGCCAGCTGACCATGAATACCTGCAAGTTGTTCTTGAGCATGTACTGGACGAAGCTGTTGTTCGTGCTCAGGTCAAAGATATAGAACTTGTTGATCTGCGGCGGCACCACCAACAGCGGGCGGCTGTGCTGTTTTTCACTCATCGGCCGGTACTGGATCAGCTCCAGCAGCTCGTTGCGAAATACCACGGCCCCAGGGGTGGCGGCCAGGTTGCGGCCCACGTCGAAGGCCCGCTCATCGACCTGGCGCGGCAGGCCATCGTTGTGGCGCAGGTCTTCGAGCAGGTGGGCCAGGCCGCGCACCAGGCTCTGGCCACCGGTGTTGAACAGTTCCTTCACGGCCAGCGGGTTGAGCAGCGAGTTGCTGGGAGCCAGCGCATCGTTGAGCAGGTTGAACAGAACGTGGGCGCGGGCCCGGTCATCGTCATGCAGATGGCTTTCGTCGATCCACTGGCGGGTCTGCTGCTGCCAGGCCAGGTAGGCTTGCAGGCCTCGGCGGTAGAACGGGTTCAGGCTCCATGCAGGGTCGCTGAACCGGTTGTCACGCGGGTTGGGTTGAAGCGGTGAATCGCCCAGCATCACCCGCCCTAGTTGCCCGCCAAGGGCCAGCAGGTGATGGGCGGTATGCAACGGGTGGCGCAGCCCGTGGCGGCCGACATTGCGTAGCGTGGCCAGCAGGTCGCGGCCGCGCAGGCCGAGCATGGCATGCTGCACGGTCATTCTGCCGGCAGGGAGCGTTTGCGATCCTTTGGCCGGTTTGTCTGTCATGGCAACACTCCCTTGTCTGACCCATTGCGCGTTGTAGCCCCTTTCGCGGTGCTGGCGCTTACCCTCCCGAGGCCGGGCGCGGGTGCATCACGGCGCGCTGACGTTCTTGCTGCAGGAACTTCATGATGATTGGCGCGACAGCCTCGGCTCGGGTAATCAGGAACAAATGGCCGTCGTCGATAATATGTAGCTCGGCGTTGGGAATCCGCCAGGCCAGCAGGCGCATGTTGACCAGCGGGATCAGCGGGTCGTCGTCGCCCGCCAGCACCAGGGTCGGCTGCTGGATCTTGTGCAGCCAGTGAATGCTGGTCCAGCCCAGGCCGGCGAACAGCTGCCAGTAGTAGCCCATCTTGCCGCCGGAGCGCACCTTGGCTGCGTGGTGCATGGCCAGCTCCGGGTCCCGGCGAAAACCGCCACCGTAGATCAGCGGGGCAATGCGCAAGACATGGGACGGCTGCACATAGCGCCTGGGGCTGGCCATCATCCACAGCACCTTGGGCTTGCCGGGTACCATCACCGCACCGGCGGCAGTGGCGGCGAGTATCAGCTTCCTGCAGCGTTCGGGGTAGTCGTGGGCGAACTGTTGGGCCAGGGCGCCGCCCCAGGACACCCCAATCACATTGACCTGGCCGTAATCGAGGTAATCGAGCATCCGTGCCGTCAGCTTGGCCAGCCCGGGGAAGCGATACGGGTGGCGCGGGGTGGACGAGCCGCCGACACCGGGTACGTCGAAAGCGATCACTTCCAGGTCCGGGTCCAGTGCTTCGATGAACGGGAATACCAGCTCCAGGTTGGCGCCGATGCCATTGAAGATCAGCAGCGGCGTCAAGTGCGGCTTGCCGGGGCGGACGGCGGTGCGGATGGACTGGTTGTCCAGCTCGACGGTCCGGAAGATATACGGTTGCGTCATGCGCGTGACTCTTGGGTGAAATGAACACCGTGGCGCCCTGCGGGCCGCCACGGCGCTGCCACTCAACGCTCGTGAACGTAGGTGCCTGGGGCCGCCTCGCCCGCAGCATAGGCACGGTTGCCCAGGCGGGTCGGCGCTTTTTTCAGTTCGCCTGCGCGCTCGGCCAGCCAGCCTTGCCAGTGCAGCCACCAGGAGTCGGCATGCTTGGTGGCATTTTCCTGCCAGGCCAGCGGATCACCCGGGCGGTCGTCACCGGTCATGAAGCGTGCCTTGGGGTTGCCCGGCGGGTTGAGAATGCTCTGGATATGCCCGCTGTTGGACAGCACGAACTCGATCTTGCCCCCGAACAGGTGGGCCGAGCGGTAGCACGATTGCCACGGGGTAATGTGGTCAGCGGTACCCGCCACGCTGAAAATGTCGCACTGCACGTTTTTCAGGTCGATGGGGGTGCCGCACACTTCCAGGGCGTTGGGGCGCGTCAGCGGGTTGGTCTTGAACATTTCGATCAGGTCGCCATGGAAGGCGGCGGGCAGGCGCGTGGTGTCGTTGTTCCAGAACAGGATGTCGAACACCGGCGGCTCGTTGCCGAGCAGGTAGTTGTTCACCCAGTAGTTCCAGATCAGGTCGTTGGGGCGCATCCAGGCGAACACCTTGGCCATCTCGCTGCCTTCCAGCACACCGGCCTGGTAGGAGTGGCGCTTGGCGGCTTCCAGGGTCTGCTCGTCGACGAACAGCGCCACCTGGGTATCCATCGTGGTGTCCAGCACGCTGACCAGCAGGGTCAGGGCATTGACCTTGTGCTCGCCGAGGGCTGCGTAGTGCCCTACCAGTGCCGTGCAGGTGATGCCGCCCGAGCAGGCACCGAGCATGTTCAGGTCCTTGCTGCCGGTAATCGCCAATACGGCGTCGACGGCTTCCTTGAGTGCGTCGATGTAGGTGGACAAGCCCCATTCACGCTGGGCCTTGGTCGGGTTGCGCCAGCTGATGATGAAGGTTTGCTGCTGCGAGCGCAGGCAAAAACGTGGAAGGCTCTTTTCCGGGCTCAGGTCGAATACGTAGAACTTGTTGATCTGCGGCGGCACCACCAGCAGTGGCCGGGCGTGCACCTGCTCGGTGATCGGGCTGTACTGGATCAGTTCCAGCACATCATTGCGGTACACCACCGCACCTTCGCTGGTGCCCAGGTTCTTGCCCACCTCGAAGGCGTCCATGTTCACCTGGCTAGGCATGCCGCCGTTGTTGACCATGTCCTTGGCCAGGTTGGACAGGCCGTCGAGCAGGCTCTTGCCACCGGTCTCGAAGAAGCGCTTGACCGCCGCCGGGTTGGACAAGGTGTTGGTCGGCGCCATGGCTTCGGTCATCAGGTTGATGACGAACTGGCCGCGGCTGATGTCCTGAGGTGACAGGTCACTGCTGCCGATCCAGTCCTGCAGTTCGTTGCGCCAGGCCAGATACGTCTGCAGGTAGCGGCGGTACAGCGGGTTGCTGCTCCAGGCCGGGTCGTTGAAGCGTCGGTCGTCGCTTTCCGGGGCCAGGCTGGACTTGCCCAGCAGGACGTTTTTCAGTTCCAGGCCAAAATGGGCCACGTGCTTTGCGCTGTGCAGCGGTTGGCGCACGGCCTGGCGCAATACGGTACGTGCCGAACTCAACAGGTCTTTGCGGCGAATGCCGATGATCGGGTTCAGCCCCAGGGTGTTTTCCGAGGCCTGCCGCTGCAGCTCATCGTTGTTCTTGTTACTCATCTACGACGCTCCGTTGTCCTGAGACGAGTACCGGTTGCTGTGACGAGGGCACAGCCCTGAGCCCGGTACTGCTACTCGGGTGACCAGTGATAAGGAACAGCGGTGCTGCGGGGTTCTGTATACCTGCAGCGTGATGCAGGGAACTTGCCACTCACATTGGTTACCCGACTTTCATGTAATGCGCAAGACAGCCCGTCACTGGGCCGTCTGCCCATCATTCAAACAGATGAAACTAGAAAATGCGCTCTAAACCTTGCAGCCCTTGCGCTAGAGCATGAATTTGACGACCGACTCCGCCGGGTCGCGGGACTTGCCGGCCTTGTGCAGCTCGTCGAGGTATTCGGCCCACAGCTCGTTTTGGCGCAGGCACAGCTGTTCCAGGTATTCCCAGGTGAACAGGCCGCTGTCATGGCCGTCGTCGAAGGTCAGTTTCAGTGCATATTGGCCGGCTGGCTCGATGCCGCTGAGGCCGACGTTGAGCTTGCCGAATTGCAGAATGGGGTTGCCGTGGCCCTGGACCTCGGCGGAGGGGGAGTGCACGCGCAGGAACTCGGCGGGAAGGGTGTAGACCTCACCGGGCGCATAGGTAAGGCTGAGGGTTTTCGAGGCTTTGTGCAGGTTGATGGCGGTGGGCATGCGGGCCATGGGCTGAATCTCTTCTTGGCGACAAGACTCAAGCTTCAAGCTTCGAGCCTCAAGCTGCAAGAGGAGATGGCCAAGACATGTAACGGCCATGTTTTGCGGTACTGCAAGCGACGTCGAACAGCTCGTCGCTTGCAGCTTGCCGCTTACAGGATGTAACGCGACAGGTCTTCGTTCTGCGCCAGCTCACCCAGGTGGCTGTTCACATAGGCCGCGTCGATCTGGATCGGCGTTTCGTCATGGGCGCTGGCCAGGTCACCGGCACTGAACGACACCTCTTCAAGCAGGCGCTCCAGCAGGGTATGCAGGCGACGGGCACCGATGTTCTCGGTCTTCTCGTTGACCTGATAGGCAATTTCGGCCAGGCGCTTGATGCCGTCGGCGACGAACTCGATGTTCAGGCCTTCGGTTTTCAGCAGCGCCTGGTACTGTTCGGTCAACGACGCGTGCGGCTCGCGCAGAATACGCTCGAAGTCTTCCGGGGTCAGTGCCTTGAGCTCTACACGGATCGGCAGGCGGCCTTGCAGCTCGGGTACCAGGTCGCTGGGCTTGCTCAGGTGGAACGCGCCCGAGGCAATGAACAGGATGTGGTCGGTCCTGACCATACCCAGCTTGGTGTTGACGGTGCAGCCTTCGATCAGCGGCAGCAGGTCGCGCTGCACGCCTTCACGGGACACATCGGCACCGCCCACATTGCCGCGCTTGGCGACCTTGTCGATTTCGTCGATGAACACGATACCGTGCTGCTCGACCGCTTCCAGGGCCTTGGCCTTGAGCTCTTCCTCGTTGACCAGGCGGCCCGCTTCTTCATCGCGGACCATCTTCAGCGCTTCTTTGACCTTCAGCTTGCGCGCCTTGCGCTTGCCCTTGCCCATGTTGGCGAACAGGCTTTGCAGCTGGTTGGTCATTTCTTCCATGCCGGGCGGCGCGGCAATTTCGACACCTACGGCATCGGCGACTTCGATCTCGATTTCCTTGTCATCCAGCTGGCCTTCGCGCAGGCGCTTGCGGAACAGCTGGCGGGTGTTGGAGTCGCTACTGGTCTGCGCGGCTTCCTCGCTGAAGCTGGTCACCCGCGCCTGTGGCAGCAGGGCATCGAGGATACGGTCTTCGGCGGCGTCTTCGGCGCGGTGGCGCACGCGGATGATCTCCTGCTCGCGCAGCATCTTCAGTGCGGCATCGGCCAGGTCGCGGATGATCGACTCGACGTCACGGCCGACGTAGCCGACCTCGGTGAACTTGGTGGCTTCGACCTTGAGGAACGGGGCGTTGGCCAGCTTGGCCAGGCGGCGGGCGATTTCGGTCTTGCCGACACCGGTCGGGCCGATCATCAGGATGTTCTTCGGCGTCACTTCGGCGCGCAGCTCAGCCGGCAGCTGCATCCGCCGCCAGCGGTTGCGCAGGGCAATGGCCACGGCGCGCTTGGCGTCGTCCTGGCCGATGATGTGGCGGTTGAGTTCGTGGACGATCTCGCGGGGGGTCATGGACATGATCAATTGGGTCCTTGGGCAGATGAGTCAGCGTGGAAAAGCCCCATCACCGGGATGGGGCGCCAGAACAGCTGAGTCAGTCGGCCAGGTCCTGCTCCTCGATGGTCAGGTTATGGTTGGTGAACACGCAGATGTCGCCGGCGATGTTCAGGGCGGTCTCGGCGATTTCACGGGCCGAGAGGTCGGTCTTGTTCAGCAGTGCGCGGGCGGCAGCCTGGGCGTAGGCACCACCGGAACCCATGGCGATCAGGCCATCTTCGGGTTCGACCACGTCGCCGTTGCCGGTGATGATCAGCGAGGCATCCTTGTTGGCCACGGCCAGCATGGCTTCCAGGCGGCTCAGGGAACGGTCGGTACGCCATTCCTTGGCCAGCTCGACGGCGGCACGGATCAGGTGGCCCTGGTGTTTCTCCAACTGCCCTTCAAAGCGCTCGAACAGGGTGAAAGCGTCGGCGGTGGCACCGGCGAAGCCGGCGATGACCTGGCCGTGGTACAGGCGGCGCACTTTCTTGGCGTTGCCTTTCATTACCGTGTTGCCGAGGGATACCTGGCCGTCGCCGCCCATGACGACTTTGCCGTTACGGCGGACAGAAACGATGGTGGTCAAGGGGAGAGTCTCCACGCAGCGGGGCGAAAGTGCCTGATGCAGACTCATATGGGGGTGGGGGGGAGAGTTTCAAGCTTCAAGCTACAAGCGACAAGAAAAAGCAGATCGGTGGGTGGCTTGCTTCTTCTTCAAGCTGCAAGCTGCAAGCTGCAAGCTGCAAGCTACAAGCGGCAAGAAAAAGCAGATCCGTGGGAGGCTTGCTTCTTCTTGCGACTTTCGACTTTCGACTTTCGACTTGCAGCTTGCAGCTAGCCCTCAGGCCTCGTGGCAAACGTGCCCATCGACCAAGGTATAACGTACTGCACCCGGCAGGCAGTGGCCGATGAACGGGCAGTTCTCACCCCGCGACAGCCATTGCTCGCCGGCAACGGTCGAGGCTTGCGGGTCGAACAGCACCAGGTCGGCCGCGCCGCCTGCCTTCAGCTCACCCGCAGGCAGGCGCAGGGCGGCAGCCGGGCCGCTACTCAGGCGGGCGAGCAGGGTGGGCAGGTCGAGCAGGCCGTCCTGCACCAGGGTCATGGCCAGCGGCAGCAGCAACTCGACGCTGCTGATACCCGGTTCGGTAGCACCGAAAGGGGCCAGCTTGGCATCGCGTTCGTGCGGCTGGTGGTGGCTGGAAATCGCCTGGATCACGCCAGACTTGACCGCTTCACGCAGGCCGTCACGGTCAGCAGCAGTACGCAGCGGTGGCTGCACGTGGTACAGGCTGGAGAACTCGCGCAGCGACTCGTCGGTGAGAATCAGCTGGTACAGCGCCACGTCAGCGGTTACCGGCAGGCCAAGTGCCTGGGCCTGGGCGATCAGCCGCGCGCCACGGGCGCTGGTGATCTGGCTGAAGTGCGCGCGCACGCCACTCTGCTCGACCAGCAGCAGGTTGCGCGCCAAGGCCACGGTTTCGGCACTTTCCGGAATGCCCGGCAAGCCAAGGAAGCTGGCCATGGCGCCTTCGTGGGCCAGGCCGCCCTGGGCCAGGTCGCGGTCCTGGGAATGGAACACCACGGTCAGGTCGAAGGTGGCGGCATACTCCAGGGCGCGGGCCAGGGTACGGTTGTTGGGGATTTCCTTCAGGCCGTTGCCGAATGCCACGCAACCGGTGTCACGCAGGGCCACCAGTTCCGCCAGTTGCTCGCCCTCCAGGCCCTTGGTCAGGGCGCCGATCGGGTAGACCTTGCTGTTGGCCGCCTCGCGGGCACGGTCGAGAATCAGCTCGGCCACGGCCGAGGTGTCCAGCACCGGCTTGGTTTGCGGTGGGCAGCACAGGCTGGTCACGCCGCCGGCCACGGCTGCGCGGGTTTCGCTGGCGATGTTGCCTTTGCGGCTAAAGCCCGGTTCGCGCAGGGACACGCCAAGGTCGACCAGGCCAGGCGCTGCAATCAGGCCTTGCGCCTGGATCGTGCGGCTGGCGCTGAAACCGGCCGGGGCGGCGCCGATGGCAGCAATGCGGCCACCGTCCAGGTGCAGGTCGGTGACCTGGTCCAGGCCGCTGTTGGGGTCGATGACCCGGGCGCCAAGAATGCTGATGGTCACTGGGCGTTCTCCTGGTCGAATTGACGTTGCGCGTTCTGCCCGCTCATGGCCATGGACAGCACTGCCATGCGTACGGCGATGCCGTAGGTAACCTGGTTGAGGATCACCGAATGCTTGCCGTCGGCCACCGCCGACTCAATCTCCACGCCCCGGTTGATCGGGCCTGGGTGCATGACGATGGCATCCGGCTTGGCCCCGGCCAGGCGGGCGGTGGTCAGGCCGAACAGGCGGTAGAACTCGCCTTCGCTGGGCAGCAGGCCACCGGCCATGCGCTCACGCTGCAGGCGCAGCATGATCACCACGTCGACATCCTTCAGGCCCTCGGCGAGGTCGGTGTAGACCTTCACGCCGTACTGCTCGATACCGACCGGGATCAGGGTTTTCGGCCCGATCACGCGAATGTCCGGGCAACCCAGGGCCTTGAGCGCCAGCATGTCAGAGCGGGCTACCCGCGAGTGCAGGATATCGCCGACGATCGCTACCGACAGGTTCTCGAAGCTGCCTTTGTGGCGACGGATGGTCAGCATGTCGAGCATGCCCTGGGTCGGGTGCGCATGGCGGCCGTCGCCACCGTTGATCACGGCAACGTGCGGGCACACGTGCTCGGCGATGAAGTGCGCAGCCCCCGAGTCGGAGTGGCGCACAACGAACATGTCGGCGGCCATGGCTTCGAGGTTGCGCAGGGTGTCGAACAAGGTCTCGCCCTTGCTGGTCGAGGACGTCGACACATTCAGGCTGATCACGTCGGCAGACAGGCGCTGGGCTGCCAGCTCGAAGGTGGTGCGGGTACGGGTCGAGTTCTCGAAGAACACGTTGCACACGGTCTTGCCGCGCAGCAAAGGGACTTTTTTCACGGCCCGGGCACCGACTTCCAGGAAGGAGTCGGCGGTGTCGAGGATCTCGGTGAGCAGTTCGCGGGGCAAACCGTCAAGCGAGAGGAAGTGGCGCAGCTGGCCCTGGTCATTGAGCTGCAGCGGGCGCTTGGCGTCGATTGGCGTCATCGCGGGGGACTCTTAAAGGGCGGAAGCGGAGGCGAGGTCCTGGCGCTCGAGGGCGAGCGGTGCGGGCCCGGTCAATTTTACCCGTTCATCGGGGGCCAGCGACAGGGTGGCGCCGACCACATTCGGGCGGATTGGCAGTTCGCCGGCATCCAGGTCCACCAGGCAGACCAGGGTGACGCTGGCCGGGCGGCCATAATCGAACAGCTCGTTGAGCGCCGCGCGGATGGTGCGGCCGCTCATCAGCACGTCATCCACCAGCACCAGGTGCTCGCCTTCGACTTCGAACGGCAGCTCGGACGGGCGTACCTGCGGGTGCAGGCCATTCTGGCTGAAGTCATCGCGGTAGAACGAGACGTCCAGGGTACCCATGGCACTCTCGTCGCCCATGGCCTCCTGCAGGGCCTGGGCAACCCAGACACCACCTGTACGAATACCGATGTAACGCGGCTCGCTGATGCTGCGGCGGGCCAGGTGGGCGCGAAGGTCGACAGCCATCTGCCGGACCAGCTCGGCGGGGTTTGGTAGGCTCATTGCGGGCTCCTCGGAAGGGTGCGCCGGGCATGGCCGGCGGCAAAGATGATCAGGTATTGGCCTCCAGCCAGCCTTGCAGCAACAGGGCCGCGGCGATGGCATCGACCGGGTTGTCGCGGTAGCTGCCGCGCTGGCCGCCACGGGCCATGCGCTCGCCTTTGGCCTCGAAAGTGGTCAGGCGCTCGTCGTGGGTGTGCACGGGCAGGTTGAAGCGGCCATTGAGGCGGCGGGCAAATTTTTCGGCGCGGGCGCTCATTTCGCTGGGCGTACCGTCCATGTTCAGCGGCAGGCCAACGACGATGGCGTCTGGCTTCCATTCACCGATCAGCTTTTCCACCTGGGCCCAGTCCGGCACGCCGTTCTGCGCCTTCAGCGTGCACAGCTCACGTGCCTGGCCGGTGATGACCTGGCCGACGGCCACACCGATCTGTTTGCTGCCATAGTCGAAACCCAGCAGCAGGCGTAGTTCGGCCATCAGGCGTGGCCCGCCTGGCTGGTCAGCAGGTGCAGGTTGATGCCCAGGCTGGCGGCGGCGGCCTCCAGGCGCAGGTCACTGGCCATTTCAAAGATGATTTGCGGGTCGAACGGGCAGTTGAGCCAGGCATTGTCGGCCAGCTCCGCTTCCAGCTGGCCGGCTTCCCAGCCGGCATAGCCGAGCGTGATCAGGCTTTGCTTGGGGCCGACCCCGGCGGCAATGGCCAGCAGGATGTCTTGCGACGTGCTCAGCGTCAGCCCTTCCAGCGCCACGCTCGCCTGGAAGCTGCACTCGCTGCTGTGCAGCACGAAACCACGGTCGGTCTGCACCGGGCCGCCCTGGTAGATCGGCACCTGCAAGGTGCTGTCCGGCGGCGTTTCGTCCGGGCGCAATTGCTCGAGAATATCGGCCAGGCTCAGTTCCTGCGGCCGATTCACCACCAGGCCCATGGCGCCATGGGCGTTGTGCTCGACAATGTACGTGAGGGTCTGGGCGAAGTTCGGATCGGCCATGTGCGGCATGGCGATCAGGAACTGATGCTTGAGGTAGCTCGGCGTGAGGGTTTTCATGGGGTAGTAGTGTGGCGCCAGGTGGCGGGGCTGACAAGGTCCGCTTTGTGTCGTTTGGTTGGTCAGTGTCTTGAGGGTTTTGTTGGTTGTGAGATCGAGCGCCGCCGCATATCGCAAGCCCTAAACCCAAGGCATAACTCAGTTACTGGACAAACGGTCCCCACGGGCAAAGCGCCAGGTGCGGATGATCTCCAGGCGATCGAATTCGGCCAGGTCCCCGGTAAACGGTGCGAACGGCGCCGCCAGCCGCACGATACGCTGCGCTGCCTGGTCCAGCACCGGCTGCCCGGACGACTCCAGTACCAGCACTTCGTACAGCGAGCCGTCGCGGTTGATCGAGACCATCATGCGCAGGTTGCCGTAGATCTGCTGCCGGCGCGCCTCGTCGGGGTAGTTGAGGTTGCCCACCCGCTCGACTTTCTTGCGCCACTCTTCCTTGTACCAGGCGCCCTTGTCGCGCATGGTCGAGGCAGCGTTCAGGCGGTGGATGCGCGGGCGCTTGGCGTACAGTTGCTGTTCGTTGGACAGCTCTGCCTCCAGGCTGGCGATCTGGCTGGACAGCTGCGAGCTGTCGAAGTCCGGGGCGGGCGCGGCTGGCTTGGGTTGCGCCTTGCTGGGCTTGGGCTTGGGCTCGACCTTGTGCGCCTTGGGCGCGGTGGTCACCACCGCTGACTTCTGCGGGGTTGGTGGCGGCACTACTTCCGGCTTGGCTGCCGGCGGGGGGGTGATCTTGTTGATCTTGCTGTCCTGGAACGGCGCCACTTCGGTGGTCTTGGGCACCGCCTTCTTGTCCAGGGTGCCGCTGCCTTGCTGGTTGTCCTGGGCCTGAAAATCAGCTTTCTCCGGCGGCTTTTCGCTTTTGAAGGTGGCCAGGGTAATGTCCATGGTATGGCGGATTTCGGCAGGCTTGACCACGGTGAAACCGACGCCGAGGATCAGCGCCAGGTGCACCAGCGCAGCCAGGAACAGCGTGAAACCGAGCCGGTCCACTGGGCGAACACGTGGGGGCAGCAGGTCGGAAGGGATGTCAGCGGGCAGCGTCATCGGGTATCCAGCAACCGCAGGGCGGGGCAGCAGGCCAGGCAAATGGGACCCGCATCATACCCCACTCCGGGTAAATGCCGTGCGTCGGCGGTCAGCGCGCCTGCAACTGGCGATCAATGGCATCCATCAGCTTGCCGCCGATATCGGTGTTGTAGGCGTTGTCGATTTCGCGAATGCAGGTCGGGCTGGTGACGTTGATCTCGGTGAGGTAATCGCCGATCACGTCGAGGCCCACGAACAGCAGGCCTTTCTCGCGCAGGGTTGGCCCCACCTGGGCGGCAATCCAGCGGTCCCGGTCGCTCAGCGGGCGCGCCTCGCCGCGGCCACCGGCAGCCAGGTTGCCACGGGTTTCGCCGCTGGCCGGAATGCGCGCCAGGCAGTAGTCGACCGGCTCGCCGTCGATCATCAGGATGCGCTTGTCGCCGTCCTTGATCGCCGGCAGGTAGGCCTGTGCCATGATCTGCTGGGCACCCAGCGCGGTCAGGGTTTCGAGGATCACCGACAGGTTCGGGTCGCCCACCCGATGGCGGAAGATCGACGTGCCGCCCATGCCATCCAGCGGTTTGAGGATCACGTCACCATGCTTGGCGGCAAACTCGCGGATGATGTCCGGGCGGCGGCTGACCAGCGTCGGTGGCGTGCACTGCGGGAACAGCGTGGCGAACAGTTTTTCGTTGCAGTCACGCAGGCTTTGCGGGCGGTTGACCACCAGCACGCCATCGTTCTCGGCTTGCTCCAGCAGGTAGGTGCTGTAGACGAACTCCATGTCGAACGGCGGGTCCTTGCGCATCAGGATCACGTCCAGCTCGGCCAGGGTGCTGTCCTGTTCTTCGCCCAGCTCGAACCAGCGGGCCGGGTCGGCGAAAACGTTCAGCGGGCGCATGCGCGCACGGGCTTTGCCTTCGCCCTGGTACAGGTCGCGCTGCTCCATGTAGAACAGGCTCCAGCCGCGTGCCTGGGCGGCCAGCAGCATGGCCAGCGAGCTGTCCTTTTTGTAGGAGATGGACGCGATCGGGTCCATGACAATGCCGAGGCGAACGCTCATGGGGTGGTTCCTCTTGGCGGCGCGTTGCCGCGATGGGTCGAAAGAAAAGTGGCTCAGGGTGGCGCTGTGAACGCCGCTGGTCAAGGGGCGGCGCAGATGGAACGGCCACCCGGAGTGTGTTAAAAATGCAGCTGCAAGCCCTTGGCTCCAAGCCTCAAGAGCAAAGCAGCCGCGTGCCGGCTGGGCTTTTGTTGTAACTTGCCGCTTGCAACTTGCAGCTCAATTCCCACGGGTAGGCGTCTATGGAACAACCCCTGAAGGTGATGGTGATCGACGACTCGCGCACGATCCGCCGCACTGCGCAGATGTTGCTCGGTGAAGCCGGCTGCGAGGTGATCACCGCCAGCGATGGCTTCGATGCCCTGGCCAAGATCGTCGATCACCGCCCCGGCATCATCTTCGTCGACGTGTTGATGCCGCGCCTGGACGGCTACCAGACCTGCGCCATCATCAAGCACAACAGCGCCTTCAAGGACACCCCGGTGATCCTGTTGTCGTCGCGCGACGGGCTGTTCGACAAGGCCCGCGGCCGGGTAGTCGGCTCTGATCAGTTTCTGACCAAGCCGTTCAGCAAGGAAGAACTGCTCGACGCAATCCGTGCCCATGTGCCCGGGTTTGCGGCACCTGAACCACAAGCACCCTGACCGCGCCCCGCCATGGCACGGTTCTACTTTCCTGATGGGGTAACAGCATGGCCCGAGTTCTGATTGTCGACGACTCGCCGACAGAGATGACGAGTTTGACCCAGTTTCTTGAAAAGAATGGCCACGAGGTGCTCAAGGCCAACAACGGTGCCGACGGCGTGGCCCTGGCCCGGCAGGAAAAGCCGGACGCCGTGCTGATGGACATCGTCATGCCGGGCATGAACGGCTTCCAGGCCACCCGCCAGCTCAGCAAAGACCCGGAAACCAGTGCCATTCCGGTGATCGTGGTCACCACCAAGGACCAGGAGACCGACCGCATCTGGGCCACCCGCCAGGGCGCCCGCGACTTCCTCACCAAACCGGTGGGCGAAGAGGCGCTGATCGCCAAGCTCAAAGAAGTGCTGGGGGCTTGACCACCCGCCCGCAGGGCGCGTCACTGACCGCCTTCGAGTTGTTGCTGGACATCGACCGGCGCTGCCGTTTGCTGGTCGCTGACCAGCCGCCGCAAGACAACCGCCTGCAAGAGTGGAGTGGCATTGGCTTTCGCACCGCCGGGCAATGGTTCGTCGCGCCCATGGGCGAGGTGGCCGAGGTGCTGCGCGAGCCGCGTAGCAGCCGGGTACCGGGGGTGCAGCCATGGGTCTGCGGCGTGGCCAACCTGCGTGGCCGGTTGTTGCCGGTCATGGACCTGAGCAGCTTCTTTGGCCTGGGCCACGCCGCCCCGGGCAAGCAGCGCCGGGTGCTGGTGGTGGACCACGACGACCTGTTCGTCGGCCTGCTGGTGGACGAAGTGCTCGGTTTGCAGCACTTTACCCTCGACAGCCTGCAACTGTCCCCGCCACAGCCGCTGATTCGGGCCGCTGCGCGCTTTGTGCAGGGGCACTTCCCGCGTGAACGCAATTGGGCGATCTTCAGCCCCTTCGCCCTGGCCCAGGCGCCGGGCTTTCTCGATGTGGCGCTATAGGACCTGCGAACGTGAACACACCCGCCGCCCCCGTCACGGCCACCACCGTGACCCCGCGTACCCGCAGCATCGCGCAGATCACCGTGCTGTTCCTGATCCTGATCCTGTCGATCATCCTGCTGTTCGCCAATTTCGCTTACCTGAACACCCAGTCCAACTACGACAAGCAGTACATCGGCCATGCCGGCGAGTTGCGCGTGCTGTCGCAGCGCATCGCCAAGAACGCCACCGAAGCCGCTGCAGGCAAGGCGTTGGCGTTCAAGTTGCTGTCGGATGCGCGCAACGATTTCGAGCGGCGCTGGGGCTACCTGCGCCAAGGTGACAAGGCCACCGGCCTGCCGCCGGCGCCGCCCGCCGTGCGTGATGAAATGGAAGCGGTGCGGCGTGACTGGGAAAACCTGCGCAAGAACACCGATACCATCCTGGCCACTGAACAGACGGTGCTGTCGCTGCACCAGGTGGCGGCGACACTGGCCGAAACCGTGCCGCAACTGCAG
Organism: Pseudomonas sp. MB-090624; assembly: GCF_003205245.1. NCBI lineage: Bacteria > Pseudomonadati > Pseudomonadota > Gammaproteobacteria > Pseudomonadales > Pseudomonadaceae > Pseudomonas > Pseudomonas sp. MB-090624. The sequence goes on from NZ_QJRK01000015.1 coordinate 54,581, forward strand.
GTGGAGTACGAAAAGGTCGTCGAGATCCTGCTGCAGAGCGGCGCCCCGGCCAACCAGGTGGCGGTGGCCCAGCGCCAATTGTTGCTGGCCGAGCGGATCCTCGGCTCGGTCAACACCGTGCTGGCCGGTGATGACGCGGCAGCCCAGGCGGCCGATGCGTTCGGGCGTGATGCCGGGCGTTTCGGCCAGGTGCTGCAAGGGATGCTCAACGGCGATGCGGGCATCCAGGTAACCCGAGTTGCAGATGCCGACGCCCGTGCCCGGTTGGCCGAAATTGCCGAGCTGTTCCAGTTCGTTGCCGGTTCGGTGGACGAAATTCTCGAAACCTCCCCAGAGCTGTTCCGGGTGCGCGAGGCGGCGGGCAATATCTTCAGCTTGTCGCAAACCCTGCTCGACGAGGCCTCGCACCTGGCCAACGGTTTTGAAAACCTGGCCGGCGGGCGCACCCTCGATACCGTGGGTGGCTACGCCCTGGGCCTGCTGGCCCTGGCTTCGATCATCCTCATCGGCCTGGTGATGGTGCGTACCACCAACCGCCAGCTGCGCGAGACGGCAGAAAAGAACGAACGCAACCAACAGGCAATCATGCGCCTGCTCGATGAAATCGAAGAGCTGGCCGATGGCGACCTGACGGTGACGGTTTCGGTCACCGAAGACTTTACCGGCGCCATTGCCGACTCGATCAACTATTCGGTCGACCAGCTGCGTGACCTGGTCGCTACCATCAACCACAGTGCGGTGCAGGTTGCCGCCGCCGTGCAGGATACGCAGAACACCGCGCGGCAGCTGGCCAAGGCCTCCGAGCAGCAGGCTGAGCAGATCAGCGAGGCGTCCGAGGCGGTGGGCGACATGGTCGAGTCGATCGACCGGGTTTCCGCACATGCCTATGAATCTGCCAAGGTTGCCGAGCGCTCGGTGGCCATCGCCAACAAGGGCAACGAGGTGGTGCACAACACCATCAACGGCATGGACAACATTCGCGAGCAGATCCAGGACACCGCCAAGCGCATCAAGCGGCTGGGCGAGTCGTCCCAGGAAATCGGCGATATCGTCAGCCTGATCGACGATATCGCCGACCAGACCAATATCCTTGCCCTGAATGCGGCGATCCAGGCCTCGCTGGCGGGCGAAGCCGGGCGCGGCTTTGCCGTGGTCGCCGACGAAGTGCAGCGCCTGGCCGAGCGCTCGTCGTCGGCCACCCGCCAGATCGAGGCGTTGGTGCGCACCATCCAGGCCGACACCAACGAAGCCGTCATATCCATGGAGCAAACTACCGCCGAGGTGGTGCGCGGTGCCCGCCTGGCCCAGGATGCCGGGGTGGCGCTGGCCGAGATCGAAGGGGTGTCGCAGAACCTTGCCGACCTTATCCACAGCATTTCCGATGCTGCGCAGTTGCAGACCTCTTCGGCCGGGCAGATTTCCCACACCATGGCGGTGATCCAGCAGATCACTGCGCAGACTTCCGCCGGTTCTGGTGCGACCGCCGACAGTATTCGCCACCTGGCGCGCATGGCCAGCGAGATGCGCCGTTCGGTATCTGGCTTCACCTTGCCACCACCTGCCGAGCCCAAGTGAACCGGCCTTGCGATGAGCCGTACTGATATGCCGCGCTGAGGAGTGCCCATGGCTGTAGCAGCACTAAGCCCCGAGCGCCACGATACCGTGGCGCTGACCTGGACCAAGGCCGCCATCCTCGATTGCCTGGGCCAGGCCCGCCAGGCGCTGGAGCGCTTTGCCGGCGAGCCGGGCGAGCTGTCGATGCTGGCCTTCGTGGTCGACAACCTGCACCAGGTGCATGGTTGCCTGCGGATGCTCGAATTGCGCGGCGCAACACGCTTGGCCGAAGAGCTGGAGCTGTTCGCCAAGGCCTTGGCCGATGGCCAGGTCAGCCCGCGCGGGGATTGCCTGGGCGCATTGTTCCGCGGCCTCGAGCAATTGCCGGCGTACCTTGAACGCTTGCGTGGCGCGCGCCATGACCTGCCATTGGTGATGCTGCCGTTGCTCAACCAGTTGCGCGCCTGCCGGGGTGTCGAGCCGCTGGCCCAGGCCAGCCTGATCAGCGGCACGGCGCACCGCTTCGCCGGTGCCGATGACCTGGCCAACCTCGATCTGTCGCTGGGCAATTGGCGTGAACAGCTGCAGGCCGGGCCGGGCCGGGACGCCTTGCGCTCGGTAGTGACCGCGCTGTGCGACGACCTGATGCGCATCAAGGAGCGGCTTGACCAGTTCGTGCGGGGCGACCGTCAGCACCGTGAACAGCTTGACGCTTTGCTGGCGCCCCTGCGGCATGTCGCCGATACCCTCGCCGTGCTGGGCTTTCAGCAGCCACGGCGGGTGATCATCGACCAGGTGCTGGCCTTGCAGGCGCTGGCCGAGGGGGCGCGTGCCGTTGACGATGCGGTGCTGATGGATGTGGCAGGTGCGCTGCTGTACGTGGAGGCTACCCTCAACGGCATGGTCGGCCCGCTGGAGGAAAACGGCCAGGGCGGCCTGGCTGGCTCGGACCTGGCCGAGATTCGCCAGTTGGTGCTGAACGAGTCGCTGAATGTGCTGCAGCAGGCCAAGGACCTGATTGGCGATTGCCTGGAGTCCGGCTGGCCGCGGCAGCGCCTGCAACCCCTGCCGGGGTTGTTGCAGCAGGTTCGCGGGGCACTGGCCATGTTGATGCTGCCTGCGGTGGCCGAGCTGTTTGGGGGGTGTGCCGGCTATGTGCAGGGTTGGCTGCAACACCTGGAAGCGGAGCCGCCGGCCGATGAGCTGGCCCACCTGGCGCAGGCCCTGAGCGCGGCCGAGTGTTATCTGCAATGGCGTGTCGCAGATCCGCTGGCCGATGGCCAGCCCTTTATCGACACCGCACGGGCCAGCCTGGCTGCGCTTGGGGTGCAGTGTACGCAACCCACCGCCACTGAAGGCGCCGATGACAGCAGTGATGGCATCGATGATGAGCTGCGCGAGGTGTTCCTCGAAGAGGCCGGTGAGCTGTTACCGGAAATCGAGCGGCACTGGCTGCGCTGGCGTGCCGATAACCAGCAGATGGCAGCACTGGGCGATGTTCGGCGCGCCTTGCACACGCTCAAGGGCAGTGGGCGTATGGTCCATGCCGAAGCCGTGGCCGAACTGGCGTGGGGCGCCGAACACCTGTTGAACCGTGTAATCGAAGGCCGCAGGGCGCTCAGCGCCCAGGGCGTGGTGGCGCTGCAGCAGGCCTTCGTGCAGTTGCCAGACCTGCTGGCCGACTTTGCCGCAGGCCAGTTACCGCAGCTGAGCGACATCGAACGACTGGCTGGGCATCTGCATGGCCTGGCTGAAAACGACCCACCCGCGGTCGCCGACCTCGATGGCCTCGACCCGCAGTTGCTGGACATCTTCCGCAGCGAAGCGCAAGGCCACCTGGCCAGTCTCGACGCGTTCCTGCAGGGTGCCGGCGGCCATGACACGCCGGTCAGCGATGACCTGCAACGTGCCTTGCACACGCTCAAGGGCAGCGCCGCCATGGCCGGGGTGATGCCGCTTGCCGAACTGGCCACGGCCTTCGACCGCCTGGTACGCGAATACAAGGGCCACCAGTTACCGCTGCAGATGGCTGAAGTCGAGTGGCTTGAGGCTGCCCGGGCGTTGTTCCAGCTGGGCCTGGCGCAACTGGACAGCAACCCGCTGGCCGCCATTGCCGGGGCCTCGGACCTGATCGAGCGGGTTGGCCAGGCAGTGGACGAGCGGCTGGCCAGCCTGCACGCCGACCCTCAGCAGCAGCGGCGCGGCAGGCATGACCCGCAGTGGGTGGCCAGTTTCCTCGCGCAAGCGATGGATACCCTGCTCAACGCCGAATCGTTGCTGTCGCGTTGGCAGCAGCAGCCCGGCCAACGCGATGCGCTGGACACCCTGCTGGATGAAATGACCACGCTGGGCCATGCCGCGCACCTGGCCGACCTTCGCCCAATGGATGACCTGTGCGAGGCCCTGCTCGACCTCTATGGTGCCGTGGAGGAGGGCAGCCTGGCTGCCGAAGCAGGTTTCTTCGCCCTGGCCCAGGGCGCCCATGAAGCCCTGATGGACATGCTCGATGAAGTGGCGGCCGGCCAGGATGTCGCGCCGCGCCCGGAACTGGTCGAGCGCCTGCGTGCGCTGCTGGACCAGGCGCTGGCCCCGGATGCCACCGGCCTGGTGGGTATCGACGCGGTCACCCCGCTGCACCCGGACATGGACCTGACCGACGCCTTGGGCCTGGGCTTGCCACGCCCGTCACTGCCGCCGGAAGTGGCCGAGCCCCAGGTCGAGGAGGCCGAAAGCCCTGGCGAGGAGTTGTTGGAGGTATTCCTCGAAGAAAGCTCGGACATCGTCGAAAGCGCCGCTGCAGCCCTGGCCCGCTGGCAAGCCGACCCGCGCAGCAGCGTCGAGGTGGACAACCTGATGCGCGACCTGCACACCCTCAAGGGCGTGGCGCGCATGGTCGAAATCACCCCAATCGGCGACCTTGCCCATGAGCTTGAGTTTCTCTACGAGCTTCTGGCCGCCGGCCGCCTGCCACCCAGTGCACCGTTGTTCGCCTTGTTGCAGAACTGCCACGATCGCCTGGCCCAAATGCTCGATGCCGTGCGCCTGGGGCAGCCGCTGCACGCGGCCACGGCGCTGATCGACTACATACGCAATTTCAGCAGCGCGGCACTGACCGACAGTGCCGCAGGCCAGGGGCCGCAAGATGCCAGCGCTGCCGAAGTGCCGGCAGCGGCACCTGAGCGCGCCGCCGGCGACATGGTCAAGGTCGATGCCGAACTGCTCGACGACCTGGGCAACCTGGCAGGTGAGCATTCGATCATCCGTGGGCGCATCGAGCAGCAGGTCAACGATGCGCAGTTTGCCCTCAACGAAATGGAAACCACCCTAGAGCGCATGCGCGACCAGTTGTTGCGCCTGGATAGCGAGACCCAGGGGCGGATCTCCAGCCGCCAGCCGTTCGAGGGCGATGCCTACGACGATTTCGACCCCCTGGAGCTGGACCGCCATTCGCAGTTGCAGCAGCTGTCGCGGGCACTGTTCGAGTCTGCCTCGGACCTGCTCGACCTGAAGGAAACCCTGGCCCAGCGCGCCCAGGAGGCGTACAGCCTGCTGCAGCAACAGGCGCGGGTGAACAGCCAGTTGCAGGAGGGCCTGACTGCCACCCTGATGGTGCCTTTCGAACGCCTTGTACCGCGCTTGCAGCGGGTGGTGCGCCAGGTGGCCAGCGAGCTGGGCAAGCAAGTGGAGCTGGTGGTCGGCAACGCCGAGGGCGAACTGGACCGCAGCGTGCTCGAACGCATGGTGGCGCCGCTGGAGCACATGCTGCGCAACGCCGTGGACCATGGCCTGGAAAGCCGCGAAATGCGCCTGGCTGCGGGCAAGCCGGAGCTGGGTACCATCCACCTGAACTTGCTGCACGAAGGCGCCGATATCGTCATCGAAATGACCGACGACGGTGCCGGCGTGCCACTGGAGGCTGTACGGCGCAAGGCGATCAAACGCGGCTTGCTGGACCCGCAGGCGCACTTGAGCGACCACGAGATCCTGCAGTTCATCCTGCGCCCCGGCTTTTCCACCGCCGAGAAGATTACCCAGATATCCGGGCGTGGCCTGGGCATGGACGTGGTGCACGAGGAGGTCAAGCAGCTGGGCGGTTCGATGAGCATCGAGTCGGCCCAGGGCAAAGGCGCGCGGTTCCTGATTCGCCTGCCGTTCACGGTGTCGATCAACCGCGCCTTGATGGTGCACCTGGGCGAGGAACAGTACGCCATCCCGCTCAATACCATCGAAGGCATCGTCCGCGTGCCGCCGGCCGAGCTGGCGGCGTGCTACCAACTGGACACGCCACGCTATGTGTATGCCGGCCACGAATACGAGTTGCGCTACCTGGGCGAGTTGCTGCAAGGCATGCCGCGCCCGAGCTTGCTGGGGCAAAGTGTGCCGCTGCCGGTGCTGCTGGTGCATTCCAAGGAGCAGTCGTTCGCGATCCAGGCTGATGCCTTGTCACCCAGCCGGGAGATCGTGGTGAAAAGCCTGGGGCCGCAATTTGCCGCCGTTGCCGGGCTTTCCGGGGCGACGTTGCTGGGCGATGGGCGGGTCGTGCTGATTCTCGACCTGCTGGGCCAACTGCGTGGCCAGCAGCGCAGGTTGGCGCGCCTGCCCGGGGGCGCCAACCCGCGCCAGTTGCCCGGCCCGGTACCGCGCCGCGCCTTGCTGGTGATGGTGGTGGACGACTCGGTCACGGTGCGCAAGGTCACCAGCCGCCTGCTGGAACGCCACGGCATGAGCGTGCTCACGGCCAAGGACGGCGTCGATGCCATGGCTTTGCTGCAGGAGCACCGCCCCGATGTGCTGCTGCTGGACATCGAGATGCCGCGCATGGACGGCTTCGAAGTCGCTACGCGTATCCGCCGTGATGAGCGGCTCAAAGACCTGCCGATCATCATGATTACCTCGCGTACCGGGCAGAAGCACCGCGACCGGGCCATGGCGATTGGCGTGAACGAATACTTGGGCAAGCCGTACCAAGAGTCGTTGCTGTTGCAAAGTATCGCCCAGTGGAGCCAGACCCATGCTTGAACTGATTGCCGGCCAGCGCAGCAGCCTGACCGGGTTGTTGCTGCCCTTGGGTGACCGGACCCTGGTGCTACCGAACGTGGCGGTGGCCGAGTTGAGCGGCCAACGCAACCTGTTGTGCCAGCGCGGCGACCCGCCCTGGCACCTGGGCTGGATCGACTGGCGCCAGCAGCGCCTGCCGCTGATCGGTTTCGAGGCTGCCTGCGGTGGCGAAACACCGTGCGGGGAGCGGGCGCGGGTGGTGGTGCTCAATGCCTTGGGCGACACCGGCCTGCGCTACCTGGCATTGCTGCTGCAGGACATTCCGCGTTCCTGCAAGCTCGACAGCCAGCTCAACTATGTGGACGTGGCGCTGGGGCGGCTGGAGTTGGCCGCCGTGCAGGTGGGCGAGCAAGTGGCGCGGGTGCCGGACCTGGTTGCGCTGGAAAGGCTGGTGCGTGACGCGCAATTGCAATAGCAGCGCTCGAAGTTTCAAACTTGAAGTTGCGAGCTTGAGGGCGGTGTTCATTTCACCGCGATCGGCTTGCAGCTTGCCGCTTGAAACTAGCCGCTCCTAGAGAGGTCTGTGTTTGCATGTATTACGGTGAACGCTTCAATGCCTGGACGCACCTGGTCGGTGCCATCCTGGCTAGCATCGGTGCCATCTGGCTGATCGTGGTTGCGGGTATGCAAGGTGACCCGTGGAAGATCGTCAGTTTCTCCATCTACGGCAGCACCTTGCTGTTGCTGTACAGCATCTCCACCCTCTACCACAGCACGCGCGGCCGGGCGAAGGTGATCATGCGCAAGCTCGATCACTTGTCGATCTACCTGCTGATTGCCGGCAGCTATACACCTTTTTGCCTGGTCAGCCTGCATGGCCCGTGGGGCTGGAGCCTGTTCGGCGTGGTCTGGGGGCTGGCAGTGATCGGCATGTTGCAGGAAATCAAGCCCCGCTCCGAAGCGCGGATCCTGTCGATCATCATCTACGCGGTGATGGGCTGGATCGTACTGGTGGCGGTCAATCCCTTGCTGCAGGCATTGGGTACCGCCGGCTTTGCCTGGCTCGCCGCCGGCGGAGTGTTCTATACCGTGGGCATCATCTTCTTCGCCCTCGACAGCCGCCTGCGCCACGCGCACGGTATCTGGCACCTGTTCGTGATCGCCGGCAGCCTTTTGCACTTCGTGGCGGTGTCGTTCTACGTGCGCTAGTTAAAAGTCGCCCCACAACTGCTGCGCTACCGACAGCGCCACTACCGGTGCGGTTTCGGTGCGCAGCACGCGCGGGCCGAGGCGTGCGGCCTGGAAGCCTGCGCTTTGCGCCTGTTCGACTTCAGCGTCGCCAAGGCCGCCTTCAGGGCCGATCAAGAAGGCCAGGGTGGCGGGCCTGGCATGGCTCGTGAGCGGCTCGGCCACCGGGTGCAGCACCAGCTTCAGCTCAGCCTGGGTGCTGCTCAGCCATTCGGCCAGGGTGGTGGGTGGGTTGATGGCCGGCAAGGTGGAGCGGCCGCATTGCTCGCAGGCGCTGATTGCCACTTGGCGCCAGTGCGCCAGGCGCTTGTCGGCGCGTTCGTCTTTGAGGCGCACTTCGCAGCGCTCGCTGACGATAGGCGTGATGGCGTTGGCGCCCAGTTCGGTGGCTTTCTGGATCGCCCAGTCCATCCGCTCGCCGCGGGACAGGCCTTGGCCAAGGTGGATGTGCAAAGGCGAATCGGCCTGGCCGGCAAACGCCTGGTCGAGGCTGACGCGTACGGTTTTCTTGCCCACTTCAAGCAAATGGCCACGGTATTCCTGGCCGCTGCCATCAAACAGCTGCACGGCGTCGCCGGGGGCCATGCGCAAGACGCGGCCAATATAGTGGGCCTGGGCCTCGGGCAGGTCATGCTCGCCAAGGCTCAGGGGGGCATCGATGAAAAAGCGGGACAGTCTCATGTAGTGCTCGTTGGCAAAGGGAAACGCGCCCTGGGTCGGAGCGGCCTTGTGTCGCGAAAGGGCTGCACGATCAGCCCGGGTCGCGGAAGTCGGGGTGGAAGTTGGCCGGCACCGCCACGCTGATGCGCTCGCGGGTGGCAAGGTCGATGCCTTCGCTGGCGACCTCGGCAAGGAAGTCGATCTGCTCGGGGGTGATCACGTACGGCGGCAGGAAGTACACCACGCTGCCCAACGGGCGCAACAGAGCGCCGCGGCTCAAGGCGTGTTCGAACACCTTCAGGCCCCGGCGCTGTTGCCAGGGGTAGGCGACCTTGCCCGCTTTGTCCTGGACCATCTCGATGGCCAGCGCCATGCCGGTCTGGCGGATCTCGGCCACGTGGGCGTGGTCGGCCAGGTGGGCGGTGGCGCTGGCCATGCGTGCGGCCAGGGCCTTGTTGGCCTCGATCACGTTGTCCTCGGCAAAGATGTCCAGGGTCGCCAGCGCCGCTGCGCAGGCCAGCGGGTTGCCGGTGTAGCTGTGCGAGTGCAGGAACGCCCGCAGGGTCGGGTAATCGTCATAGAAGGCCTGGTACACCTTGTCGGTGGTCAGGCAGGCCGCCAGTGGCAGGTAGCCCCCGGTAAGGGCCTTGGACAGGCACAGGAAGTCTGGGCGGATGCCGGCCTGCTCGCAGGCGAACATCGTGCCGGTACGGCCAAAGCCCACCGCGATTTCGTCGTGAATCAGGTGCACGTCGTAGCGGTCGCAGGCCTCGCGCAACAGCTTGAGGTACACCGGGTGGTACATGCGCATGCCGCCGGCGCCCTGGATCAGCGGCTCGACGATCACTGCCGAAATGGTTTCGTGGTGCTCGGCCAGGGTCTGTTCCATACTGGCGAACATGTTGCGCGAATGCTCTTCCCAGCCCATGCCCTCGGGGCGCAGGTAGCAGTCCGGGCTCGGCACCTTGAGGGTATCGAGCAGCAGCGCCTGGTACGTCTCGGTGAACAGCGGCACATCGCCGACCGACATCGCGGCGATGGTTTCGCCGTGGTAGCTGTTGGTCAGGGTGACGAAGCGTTTCTTGCCTGGCTTGCCGACGTTCTGCCAGTAGTGGAAGCTCATCTTCAACGCGACTTCGATGCACGATGAGCCGTTGTCGGCGTAGAACACCCGGTCAAGCCCGGCCGGGGTCATGGCCACCAGGCGCTCGGACAGCTCGATCACCGGCTGATGGCTGAAGCCGGCCAGGATCACGTGTTCCAGCTGGTCGACCTGGTCCTTGATGCGCTGGTTGATGCGCGGGTTGGCGTGGCCGAACACATTGACCCACCAGCTGCTCACCGCGTCCAGGTAGCGCTTGCCTTCGAAGTCTTCGAGCCATACGCCTTCACCGCGCCTGATCGGGATCAGCGGCAGCTGCTCATGGTCTTTCATCTGGGTGCAGGGGTGCCACAGGACCTTGAGGTCACGTTGCATCCACTGATCATTGAGGCCCATCGGCACTTCTCCTGGCTTTGCGGCGTGGTTCGACCGCGTAAGCCTAAGCAATGCCGCAGGGTTGGACAACCGCCGGGCGGCAGCAGGTAAAATTGTCAGTTGCCAAGGGCACTTGATATCACTGCGCTGGCAGGGCCGGCACGGCTGACGTATTCTTAACGCATCTCGCTCGGGGCATTTCTGCCCCTCCTCGTTCCTGTAACCTCTGACTCGGAGTTCGCCGACATGGCTGCTGCTTGGGTGCGCCTGTGCGCGTTGGTATTGATTGGTGTGTCCAGCGGCGCTGCGCTGGCGAAGGACAAGACACCCACGGCGATCGTCGTCGGCGGTGGCCTGGCGGGCCTTACGGCAGCCTATGAGCTGCAGAACAAAGGCTGGCAGGTCACCCTGCTGGAGGCCAAGGCCAGCATGGGCGGGCGCTCTGGCCTGGCCACCAGCGAGTGGATCGGCAACGCCAAGGCGCAACCTGTGCTCAATGAGTACCTCGAGCGCTTCAAGCTCACGACCCTGCCGGCGCCAGAGTTCGTGCGCACCCCGGGTTACCTGATCGACGGTGAGTACTTCAGCGCAACCGACCTGGCCACCAAGCAGCCGGCCACCGCCGAGGCACTCAAGCGTTACGAGAAAACCCTCGATGACCTGGCCCGCTCTATCGACGACCCGCTCAATCCGCAGGCCACCAGCACGCTGTTTGCCCTTGACCAGATCAACGTCGCCAGCTGGCTGGACAAGCTGCAACTGCCGGCCACCGCCCGGCAACTGATCAACCAGCAAATCCGCACCCGTTACGACGAACCGTCGCGCCTGTCGCTGCTGTACTTCGCCCAGCAGAACCGTGTTTACCGCAACGTCAGTGACCGTGACCTGCGGGCCGCGCGCCTGCCTGGCGGCAGCCCGGTGCTGGCCCAGGCCTTCGTCAAGCAGCTGAAGACCATCAAGACCAGCTCGCCGGTCACCGCCATCGTTCAGGACAAGGACAGCGTCACCGTCAAGGTCGGCAGTGTCGGTTACCAGGCCGATTACCTGGTCATGGCCGTGCCATTGCGCGCCCTGGCCAAGATCCAGATCACCCCGGGGCTGGACAGCCAGCACCTGGCGGCGCTCAAGGGCACCAACTATGGCTGGCGTGACCAGCTGATGCTCAAGTTCAAGAAGCCGGTCTGGGAAAGCCGCGCGCGCATGTCGGGCGAGGTGTTCAGCAACGCCGGTCTGGGCATGCTGTGGATCGAGCCGGCGCTGAAGGGCGGGGCGAACGTGGTGATCAACCTGTCCGGCGACAACGCCCGCCTGCTGCAGGCTTTCGGCGACAAGCAGATGGTCGACCAGGTGTTGATCCGTCTGCATGCCTTCTACCCGCAGGCACGCGGTGCGTTCACCGGTTACGAGGTGAAGCGGTATAGCGTCGATGCCGGTACCGGCGGTGCCTACCTGGCCTACGGGCCGGGTCAGATCAGCAAGTTCTGGCGCCTGTGGGAGCGCCCGGTGCAGCGCATCACCTTTGCCGGTGAGCACACCGATGCCTTGTACCCGGGCACCCTGGAAGGCGCCCTGCGCAGCGGCCAACGTGCCGCCAGCCAGGCCCAGGACCTGCTGGCCGGCAAGTCGTTCGACCCGGTCAAGGCCGCGCCGGTCGCGGCAGCCGCCGCCGGTGCCGGGGCAGCTGCCGCGAGCAAGGGCGGGTTCTTCTCCAACCTGTTCGGTGGCTCGTCCGACAAAGCGGGCAAGGCTGAGCAGGCACCTGCCAAGGCTGAGTCCAAGGCAGGCGATGAGGCCAAGCAAGACAAGCCAGGCTTCTTCAAGCGCCTGCTCGGTGGCGCTGACGCGCCAGAGGCCAAGGCCCAGCCGGTAGCCAAGGCTGACGAAGCGGCGCCGGTCGTTGCCCCTGCGCCAGCGCCCCAGGCAGCACCAGCACCGGCACCGGCACCGGCAGTGAAGGCGGCGCCAGCCAAGCCTGCTGCGGCCAAGGCCGCCCCTGCCAAGCATGCGCCAGCGCACAAGCCAGCGACCAAGCCTGCCGAGAGCAAAAAGGCCAACGCCAAGTCGGAGCCGGCCAAGAAACCTGTCGCCAACCCGCAGGCCAAGGCGGGTTGATCGGTCGCAGTGCCGGTCTCTAGGGGGGTAGCCCCGCTCCTGCAACGGACACAGTGGTCCTTGGCGGGAGCGGGCGCCCTGGTAGAGGCCGGCCCTGGCTACCCCATTCACAGCCGTTGGCGTTAATGTTTCCTTAATGGGAAGCGTTCAGAATTTCTATCGGATTTATCGATAATCCGAAGCAATTTTTTCCGCTTTTATTCGATACGTTACGCGTTAGTCTGTGCACAGCTTTCACGGGGAAACACGTCAACATGCAACTGCGCAATTCACCTTCCCGCTACGGCGTGGTCAGCATCGTCCTGCACTGGGGCGTGGCACTGGCAGTCTTCGGCCTGTTCGGCCTGGGCCTGTGGATGGTCGGCCTCGACTACTACAGCCCGTGGCGCAAAGCCGGCCCGGACCTGCACAAGAGCATCGGCCTGGTGCTGCTGGCGGTAATGCTGCTGCGTGTACTCTGGCGTTTCATCAGCCCGCCACCGCCGGCACCGGCCAACCATGGCAGCTTCACCCGCCTGGCGGCCAAACTGGGCCATCTGGCGCTGTATCTCGGGTTGTTTGCCGTGATGGGCGCCGGCTACCTGATTTCCACTGCCGACGGCGTTGGCATTCCGGTATTCGGCCTGTTCGAAGTGCCGGCGTTGATCAGTGACCTGCCGGACCAGGCAGACGTGGCAGGGGTAATCCACCTGTGGCTGGCCTGGGGCTTGGTGATTTTTGCCGTGCTGCATGGCCTGGCTGCACTCAAGCACCATTTCATCGACCGTGACGCGACCCTGACCCGCATGCTGGGCCGCAAAGCTTGACCCTCAACCTCAATTGCATAGGAAGGAACAGGATGTTGAAAAAGACTTTTGCCGCTCTGGCGCTGGGTACCGCTCTGCTCTCTGCTGGCCAGGCAATGGCTGCCGAGTACAAGATCGACAAGGAAGGCCAGCACGCGTTCGTTGACTGGAAAATCAGCCACCTGGGCTACAGCTTCATCCACGGTACTTTCAAGGACTTCGACGGCAACTTCACTTGGGACAGCGCCAAGCCTGAAGCCAGCAAGATCAGCGTCGACCTGAAAACCGCCAGCCTGTGGTCGAACCACGCCGAGCGTGACAAGCACATTGCCAGCGCTGACTTCCTGGACGTGAAAAAATACCCGGACGCCAAGTTCGTCTCCACCAGCGTGAAGTCGACTGGCGACAAGACCGCTGACGTGACTGGCGACCTGACCATGCACGGCGTGACCAAGCCGGTCACCTTCAAGGCAACCTTCAACGGTGAAGGCAAAGACCCATGGGGCGGGGAGCGTGCAGGCTTCAACGCGACCACCACGCTGAACCTGAACGACTTCGGCATCAAGGGCCCGGGCCCGGCTTCGCAAACTCTGGACCTGGATATCAGTGTCGAAGGCGTGAAGCAGAAGTAAGTATTGCGTTGCCCCTGAAAAACGCCGCCCATCGGGTAATGGCTGTCAGTTAAGTGTTACTGGGGCTGCTTTGCAGCCCTTCGCGGGCACGCCCGCTCCCACACGTTTTGCGCTAAATTCAAGAAATGCGCTATCCCTGTGGGAGCGGGCGTGCCCGCGAAGGGTCGCAAAGCGGCCCCACATTACTTAACTGACTGGCATTAGCCCATCGGGCGGCGTCTTTTTTTGCTACCTGGGCTTAGCCCTTGCGGGTCAGCAGCGCTGGGCGCTCACCGCGGGGGCGGCTTGGCAAGTCATCCAGCTGCTCAGGCGTAGGGAAACGGTCGAGCTTGGATTCCTTGCGGATGATCACCGGCTGTTTTTCCGCCTGGCGCGGGTTGCGCACGGCTGGCTCCTGCCGGGCAGCATCGTCACGGGCCGGGCGACCACGGCCAGCGCCGCCATCACGACGGGCACCGCCTCCGTTGTTGGCGCGCGGCGGGCGTTTTTCGCCGCTGCCACCGCCGCTGCGCTGCTGGCCGCCGCTACGGGCCTGGCCCTGACCACCAGTGTTGCTGCGCTGACCATTGCCTTGGCCCTGGCCCTGACCGCCACCCGGGCGACGATTGCGGCCCTGGTTCTTGCCTTGGTAGGGGCTGACGTAGTCAGCGCGGTTACCGAAGTTGTCGATCTCGTCGTCCAGGAACTCTTCCGGGTCACGATCGGCCGGAACCTTCGGCACGCTGGGGCTGCTGCTGGCTTGTTGCTGCTGGCGCGGCTTCTTGTCACGCGGCTTGCGCGGCTGCTGTTGCCTGTCGCCGCTCTTTTCCTTGTCGGCGGGCTTTTCAGCTGTTTGCTGCTTGGCCTTGCCTTTGTCCTTGCCCTTGTCCTTGCGGCCGCCATTGGCGTCTTTGCCACCTTCGCCGCGGGCCTGCTGGTTACGGCCACCGCGGCCGTTGTTCTGCGGGCGCTCGCGTACTTCGGGCTTTTCGGCCTCTACCTGGCTGGCGTCGAAGCCCATCAGGTCGCCATCGGGAATGCGCTGGCGAGTGACGCGCTCGATGCTCTTGAGCAGTTTTTCTTCATCCGGGGCGACCAAGGAAATGGCCTCGCCCGAACGGCCGGCGCGGCCAGTACGGCCGATACGGTGCACGTAGTCTTCCTCGACGTTCGGCAGCTCGAAGTTGACCACGTGTGGCAGTTGGTCGATGTCCAGGCCGCGGGCGGCGATGTCGGTAGCGACCAGTACCCGGACGCTGTTGGCCTTGAAGTCGGCCAGCGCCTTGGTACGAGCGTTCTGGCTCTTGTTGCCATGGATGGCGGCGGCGGTCAGGCCGTGCTTTTCCAGGTACTCGGCCAGGCGGTTGGCACCGTGCTTGGTCCGGGTGAACACCAGCACCTGTTCCCAGGCACCGAGGGTGATCAGGTGCGCCAGCAGGGCACGCTTGTGGCTGGCCGGCAGGCGATACACGCGTTGCTCGATACGCTCCACGGTGGTGTTCGGCGGGGTGACTTCGATGCGCTCCGGGTTGTGCAGGAGCTTGTCGGCGAGGTCGGTGATGTCTTTGGAGAAGGTGGCCGAGAACAGCAGGTTCTGGCGCTTGGCCGGCAAGCGGGCAAGTACCTTCTTCACGTCGTGGATAAAGCCCATGTCGAGCATGCGGTCGGCTTCGTCCAGGACGAGGATTTCAACGTGGGCCAGATCGACCTTGCCTTGGCCGGCCAGGTCGAGCAGGCGGCCAGGGCAGGCGACCAGTACGTCGACACCCTTGGCGATGGCCTGGATCTGAGGGTTCATGCCTACGCCGCCGAAGATGCAGGCGCTGACCAGGGGCAAGTCGCGGGCATACACCTTGAAGCTGTCATGCACCTGGGCGGCCAGTTCGCGGGTCGGGGTCAGTACCAGCACGCGGGGTTGGCGCGGGCCATGGCGCTGCGACTTGTCGGGGTGGCCGGCCGGGAACAGGCGCTCGAGAATCGGCAGGGCAAAGCCGCCGGTCTTACCAGTACCAGTCTGGGCGGCAACCATCAGGTCGCGGCCTTGCAACACGGCGGGAATGGCCCGCTGTTGCACGGGGGTCGGCTGGGTATAGCCCGCAGCTTCGATAGCGCGGACAAGAGCCTCGGAGAGACCGAGGGAAGCAAAGGACATGGGCGATCCTGTTCTCGTTTGGGCTGGGCCCGTATGGGATGTTCTGCCTGGCGCGACGGGCATCGTCGGGATGCGATCGCGTCCGGTCCAGCTGGGCTTTCACTGCACATC
Source organism: Pseudomonas sp. MB-090624 (assembly GCF_003205245.1). Lineage (NCBI taxonomy): Bacteria > Pseudomonadati > Pseudomonadota > Gammaproteobacteria > Pseudomonadales > Pseudomonadaceae > Pseudomonas > Pseudomonas sp. MB-090624. Next base: position 70,289 of record NZ_QJRK01000015.1, read on the forward strand.
CGGGAAACGGAGGGTGGACGCGAAGGTGCGCCAGTGCCGATCGGGATGCCTGTTGCGAGGCCGAGCGTCCGGGCGTGAGCCGGGCGGGAAGGCCCGAGTATAACAGAGCTATCGCGCTGTGCTGCTTTCCTGCTGCTCAACGGCGTTGAGAATGTTTTTGGTGTCGCCTGTGTAGCGGTTGCTGATCGCCGTATAGGCCGCTTCCTGCTTGAAACGCCGCAGTTCTTCGGCAAACGCCTCGGCCAGTGCCTCGCGGCCCGGCTTGCGCACCAGGGCCAGGTACTGGTGCTGGCGCCTGACCACCAGTGGCAGCGCCTCGACCTGCCGTTGCAGGCCCAGCTGCTGCGCCAGGTAATGGCCAGCCTTGCGGTCGGTGATCGCCAGGTCGACACGGCCCAGCATCAGCTTGCCGAAATTGGCTTCGTGGGTGGGCGCGGCTTCGCGCTTGAAGTAGGTGGCCCCGCTGAAAGCTGCGCCATAGGTGTAGCCGGGCGAGGTGCCGACGGTAAGCCCGGCCAGGTCTTCCAGCTGGTTGACCACGTGGCGGCGCACACTGGCCTGGAACAGGATGAACTCGACCTCCGACATGGGCTCTGGCGCGTAGACCAGGTAGGGCTGACGCGACTCGGTCTGGAAGATATCGACAATACCGTCGGCCAGGCCTTGTTCGACCATTGCCAGGCAACGCTTCCACGGCAGGAACTGCCATTCCACCTCGACCCCGAGGCGGGCGAACACCAGGTTGGTCACTTCGTAGTCGATGCCGCGTGGATGGCCGTCCTGCTGGTACACGTAGGGCGCCCAGTCGTCAGAGACCAGGCGCAAGCGTTCGCCCAGGGCCATCGGGCTCAGGCAAACGAGCAGCAGGATCCAGAACAGCCGGGCGATGTGGGGCATGCCGGGAGATTACGCGCTCGGCCGGTGCAAGGCCAGAGGGCAGGGCACCGGGCCATTCAAGCGTGGGAAGACCTGAGCAGGTGATGCTCGATGTCCTTGCGTCGTTCCCCCAGCGACAAGCGCAGCCCGGGGTGGCGCAAGCACTGGCGCAGGCGCTCGGGGTCGGTGGGGCCGTGGCGGGCATTGAGGTTTTCCAGGGCCTTGTCCCACCAGGCCGACGCGCAGGCGCGGTCGAACTCGTTGGCGTAGGGGTAGCAGCCGTACAGCAACTCACGGGCAAACTGACGTTCCTGGGGCGGAAGGGTCAGGCTCAATGCCTTGTAGCCCAGGCGGTGCAAGGCCGGTGGCCGGGGCAGCTGGTCGTTGACCAGGGCGACGTCGGCCAGCGCTGCCGGGCTGAGTGGATGTTGCCCATGTTTGGCCAGCCAGGCCTGGATCTTGGCGCGGAACTGCGCCTTGCGGCTCCAGTAATGGTGAATGACGTCGGAGCATGCCGCCAGCTGCAGGTGACCGTGGGCCACGACTGCCAGGCAGAATTCTTCCAGGGTGTAGGCCTCGCGGGCCAGCGGGTAGAGCGTGTCCATCAGGTCGATGGAGCGGTCCAGGGTGCCCGCGTCGGCGGCAGTGAGGCCGATCACCCCGGAGTTGACCAGGGGCATCTGGCAGTCGGCCAGGCCGCGGGACTGCAGAGGGCCCAGCAGGTTTTTATACAGCAGGCACTTCGGGTTCGCCCCATAGTGCGGGCCGATGGTGTTGCACAGCAGCTTGCCGGGCGCGACCCGGTCGAACAGTTGCAGTGGTGACTTGCGGAAAAAGGTATCGGTGTCGATCAGCACGGCCAGCGGGTGCTGGCGCAGTACCTGGCGCAACAGCACATGCTTGCTGCGAAAGTGGTAGCCGTGCGGGGCGTTCCAGGCTTGGCGCGTGGCCTCGTCCAGTACATGAGTGGTGACCGGTAGCCCGGCATAGGGTTGCGGGTTGTCGGTGTAGACCTGGATGTCCATGACGCTGCTGGCGGTGCCGCCGAGCTGGGCAAGGGCGCTGATGATGCTGAAACAGGCTTCCTGATGATAGGTCGCGGGGCCAAAAGCCAGGTAGACGAGCTGTGGGCGAGATGGCTGGGGATGCTGCATGGCAGGCAAGACCTGTGTAACCCAAAAAAGAACAAGGCCTTAGTCTATGACCAAAGCCTTAATCATTTCTTAAGCAGACATTGCCAAAAAGTTTCAGCGCGGGAGCTTGAGGTTGTTCCACAGCGCCAGGCTCGCCTCGGCCTGGTTCAGGGTGTAGAAGTGCAGGCCCGGTGCGCCGCCTTGCAGCAGTTGTTCGCACATGCGGGTGATGACTTCTTCGCCGAAGGCCTGGATGCTTGTGGTGTCATCACCGTAGGCTTCCAGCTGCTTGCGGATCCAGCGCGGAATCTCGGCGCCACAGGCATCGGAGAAGCGTGCCAGTTTGCTGTAGTTGGTGATTGGCATGATGCCCGGCACCACCGGGATATCCACGCCCAGCTTCTGCGCGCGCTCGACAAAGTAGAAGTAGCTGTCGGCGTTGAAGAAGTACTGGGTGATGGCGCTGTCAGCACCGGCCTTGACCTTGTGCACGAAGTTGCCCAGGTCGGCCTCGAAGTTGCGCGCCTGTGGGTGCATTTCGGGGTAGGCAGCCACTTCCAGGTGGAAGTGATCGGCGGTTTCCGCGCGGATGAACTCGACCAGGTCGCTGGCGTAGCGCAGTTCGCCGGAGGCCATGCCCATGCCCGACGGCAGGTCGCCGCGCAAGGCCACGATGCGCTTGATGCCGGCGGCCTTGTACTCGGCCAGCAGGGCGCGCAGTTCAGCCTTGGTGTCGCCCACGCACGACAGGTGCGGGGCGGCCGGTACCTGTACTTCGCTTTCCAGCTGCAGCACGGTGTTCAGAGTACGGTCGCGGGTCGAACCACCGGCACCGTAGGTGCAGGAGAAGAAGTCCGGGTTGCAGGCAGCCAGCTGGCGGGCTACACCCATCAGCTTTTCATGACCGGCATCGGTCTTGGTCGGGAAGAACTCGAAACTGTAGCGGCGTTCTTGTGACATCAGGCGTTCCTCTGGCAGCAAGCGGCAAGCGGCAAGCTGCAAGCTGCAAGCTTCAAGCTGCAAGTAAAAGCCAGATCGGTGATGGCCGGTCTGGCTGGTCATCGTTCAAGGTTTTAAAAGGCTGGAGCTACAAGCAGCAGCAACACGGTCTGCTTCTGCTTGCAACTTGCAACTTGCAACTTGCAACTTGCAACTTGCAACTCGCTGCTAGCAGCTCCAACCCTGCCGCTTAGTAGCGGTAAGCGTGCGGCTTGAACGGGCCTTCGACGGTCACGCCGATGTAGTCGGCTTGCTGTTTGGTCAGCTGGGTGACCACGCCGCCGAAGCCGCGGACCATTTCCAGGGCCACTTCTTCGTCGAGCTTTTTCGGCAGCACTTCCACGGTCAGGCGCTCGGCCTTCTTCTCGGCCGACAGGTCGGCGAACTTCTGCTCGAACAGGAAGATCTGGGCCAGGACCTGGTTGGCGAACGAACCGTCCATGATGCGGCTTGGGTGGCCGGTGGCGTTGCCCAGGTTTACCAGGCGGCCTTCGGCCAGCAGGATCAGGTAGTCGTCGTTCTGCGGGTCGAAGCTGCCGGCACCGGTGCGGTGGATCTTGTGCACCTGCGGCTTGACCTCTTCCCAGGCCCAGTTCTTGCGCATGAAGGCCGTGTCGATCTCGTTGTCGAAGTGGCCGATGTTGCACACCACGGCACGCTTCTTCAGGGCCTTGAGCATGTTGGCATCGCAGACATTGACGTTGCCGGTGGTGGTCACGATCAGGTCGATCTTGCCCAGCAGGGCTTTATCGATGCTGGCTTCGCTGCCGTCGTTGATACCGTCGATGAACGGCGATACCACCTCGAAGCCGTCCATGCAGGCCTGCATGGCGCAGATCGGGTCGACTTCGGTGACCTTGACGATCATGCCTTCCTGGCGCAGCGACTGCGCCGAACCCTTGCCCACGTCGCCGTAGCCGATCACCAGCGCCTGCTTGCCCGACAGCAGGTGGTCGGTACCACGCTTGATGGCGTCGTTCAGGCTGTGACGGCAGCCATACTTGTTGTCGTTCTTGCTCTTGGTGACCGAGTCGTTGACGTTGATTGCCGGGACTTTCAGCTCGCCCTTGGCCAGCATGTCCAGCAGGCGGTGCACGCCAGTGGTGGTTTCTTCGGTCACGCCGTGCACGCGGTCCAGTACCTGCGGGTACTTCTTGTGCAGCAGTTCGGTCAGGTCGCCACCGTCGTCGAGGATCATGTTGGCGTCCCATGGCTGGCCATCCTTGAGGATGGTCTGCTCCAGGCACCACTCGTACTCTTCTTCGGTTTCACCTTTCCAGGCGAACACCGGGATACCGGCAGCGGCGATGGAGGCGGCGGCCTGGTCCTGGGTGGAGAAGATGTTGCAGGACGACCAGCGCACTTCGGCACCCAGGGCTACCAGAGTTTCGATCAGCACGGCGGTCTGGATGGTCATGTGGATGCAGCCCAGGATCTTCGCGCCCTTGAGCGGTTGCTCGGCCAGGTACTTGCGACGCAGGCCCATCAGCGCAGGCATTTCCGATTCGGCGATGATGGTTTCGCGACGGCCCCAGGCGGCCAGGGAGATGTCGGCGACTTTGAAATCGGTAAAACCAGTAGGCATGTTTGCAGCGCTCATGAGAGCCTCCATTCGTAGTGTGCGAATGGGCGCCGTTGTGCGTTAAGCGCCCGCGAGAGCGAGCAACGCCCCATCCGAGCCTGACAGGCCTAGCCTGCTGCAGCGCCCCTCGGACAGGTGGCGGGCATGGCACCGCTGTGGGCAACCATGTGAAGCGGCGCAGATTATAGCTGTGCCTGCCGGGTTGCCCAAGGTTTTCTGTCGATTAATCGCGACGATAGTCGATGTGCAATGGAGCGATCGCAGCTGCTCTGCCATCATGGGCGCACGTTAGCCAAGCAGGTCAGGAGTACTGATGAACTTTCACACCCGCAAGTGGGTTAAACCCGAAGACCTCAACCCCAATGGCACCCTGTTCGGTGGCAGCCTGTTGCGCTGGATCGACGAAGAGGCGGCGATCTACGCCATCGTACAGCTGGGCAACCAGCGCGTGGTGACCAAGTACATGTCGGAAATCAATTTCGTCAGTGCCTCGCGCCAGGGCGACATCATCGAGCTGGGCATCACCGCGACGGAGTTCGGCCGCACCTCGATCACCCTCAAATGCGAGGTACGCAACAAGATCACCCGCAAGAGCATCCTGACCGTCGACAAGATGGTCTTCGTCAACCTGGGTGAAGACGGCTTGCCGGCGGCCCATGGGCGAACCGCGATCAAGTATGTGCAGGACCAGTTCCCGGATTCTGCCGTCGAGTGATCGTATGGGGCTGCGCTGCAGCCCATCGCCGGCAAGCCAGCTCCCACAGGGATCGCAACAGGGCTGACAGGTGTTTGTCACAAGATATGCAGCGGCGAGCACCTGGCAACCCTGACGCGATCCCTGTGGGAGATTCTATGGTTCCTGGCAAGGGTAGCCGGAGCATCTTCAGCGCCTGTGAGATCGAGCGCCGCCCGCGCGGCGCAATCGCGAGCTGCGCTCGCTCCTACGTTTGTTTCGGGCCAGTAACGCCTGTGACAGGCGCGCGCGGCCGCCTTGTTTGTACGGCGCGATATTGAGGCATGCACCAAGGCGTTCGCGCGCGAATCCCAGAGGAATAATTGGCCCGAAACAAACGTAGGAGCGAGCGCAGCTCGCGATGCACCGCGCGGGCGGCGCTCGCTCTAACAGGCGCTGCCATACCTTGTGGCAAACACCAGTCAGCCCTAAGGCGATCCCTGTGGGAGCTGGCTTGCCGGCGATGGGCCGCAGAGCGGCCCCGGCATTCTCAAGGCTGGGCGCTGACCTTGCGCACCACCCGGCCGATGCTCAAGCCCTGCACCAGGATCGACGACAGCACCACGATGTAGGTAATCGACAGCAGCAGGTCGCGCTCATCGCCCAAGGGCAGCGACAGCGCCAGGGCCACCGAGACCCCGCCACGCAAGCCCCCCCAGGTCAGTACCCGCACCGTGCCTTTGGGCACCGGCCGCCAGCGCCGCAACAGCACGATGGCCGGGGCCACGGTCAGCAACCGCGAAAGCAGCACCGCCAGCGCCAGCACGCCGCCAGCGGCCAGGTGCATCCAGTTGAACGGCAGCAGCAACAGCTCCAGGCCGATCAGGGCGAACAGCAGCGCATTGAGCATGTCATCGATCAGCTCCCAGAAACCGTCCATGTAGCGGCGGGTCATGTCGTTCATGGCCAGGTTGCGCCCCAGGTTGCCGATGATCAGGCCCGCCACCACCATGGCGATCGGCGCCGACACGTGCAGCTCGTAGCACATCGCCGAGCCTCCGATCACCAGTGCCAGGGTCAGCATGACCTCGACCTGGTACTGCTCCACGCTCTTGATCATGCGGTAGGTGGCGTAGCCGATCAGGCCGCCGAAGAGCACACCGCCAATGGCCTCGCGGGCGAACAGCACCGCCGTGTCGCTGATGCTTGGGGTTTCGCCCAGCTGGATGATGCCCAGCAACACGGTGAACACCACCACGGCGGTACCGTCGTTGAACAACGACTCGCCGACGATGGTGGTCTTCAAGGGTTTTGGCGCATTGGCCGTACGCAGCGCGCCGAGCACGGCAATCGGATCGGTCGGTGAAATCAGTGCACCGAACAGCAGGCAGTAGATCAGCGGAACCTGCCAGCCGAACATGGCAAAGACCCAATGCGACAGGTAGCCGATGACCACGGTGGCAATCAGCACGCCCACGGTCGCCAGTAGCCCGATTGGCCAGCGGTAGCTGCGCAGGTCGGTGAGGTTGACGTGCAGGGCGCCGGCAAACAGCAGAAATGCCAGCATCCAGTGCATCAGCAGGTCATTGAAATCGATCTGGTTCATCAGGCCTTCGACGCGCTCTTCCAGGCCAGGGAAGCCGATCAGGCTCAGGCCTTGCAGCATCAGGGAAAACAGCAGCGCCGTGACCATCACGCCGATGGCGGGCGGCAGGCCGATGAAACGGTAGTTCACATAGGTGAGGAGGGTGGTCAGGCAGATAAACGCGGCAACTAATTCAAGCATCCCGAATCCTGTAACAGTGGCTTCCAAGTCGTAACCCGAATGGCTCGGGCAGTTCTTTGATGACCTGGCGAGGGGTTCGGGACACAGCCTTTGACCGAATTCGTTGCGAACGTTCCCATTCTGGGGCCGGCGATTGGCCGCACAATGGCCCGCTAACGCTCTATATTCACAGCCACGAAAGCCATAAGGAAAACAAGACGTGCTGGCAACATCCTTGGTGCTGGTCGCCGCGCTGCTGCACGCGACCTGGAACACCCTGATCAAATTCAGCGGCGAGCGGCTGCTGGTCATTGCCAGCATGGACACCGTGGCCTTGGCCTTCGCCGTGCTGGCGCTGCCGTTCGTGCAACTGCCACCGGCCAGTATCTGGCCGTGGCTGCTGGCTTCGGCGCTGGCCGAGCAGCTGTACCGCTATCTGCTGATCCAGGCCTACCGGGTGGGTGACCTGGGCCTGGTCTACCCTCTGATGCGCGGGTTGTCGCCGCTGGTGGTGCTGGGCTTGACCCTGGCGTTTGCCGGGGAGTCGCTGAGCCAGCAGCAGATCATCGGGATCCTGCTGATTCCGTGCGGCATGGCCTGCCTGCTGTGGCAGGGCGGCGGCGGTGACCGGCTGCCCTGGGCGATGCTACCGGTGGTGGCCCTGATCGGCCTGTGCATCGGTTGCTACACCTGGTTCGACGGGCAGGCCGTGCGCCTGTGGGGCAAGCCGTGGGATTACCTGGTGTGGCTGACCCTGCTCAGTGCCTGGCCATTCCCGCTACTGGCCAGTGTGGCGCGGCGTGCGCCCTTCGTAGCGTTCTGGCGCAGCCAGTGGCGCCTGGGGCTGGCGGTAGGGTTCTGTGTGCTGTTCAGCTACGCGCTGGTGCTGTGGGCCATGCACCTGGGCTCTGTGGCCGAGGCTGCGGCATTGCGGGAATTGAGCGTGGTGCTGGTGGTATTACTGGGTATGCGCTACCTCAAAGAACCTTTTGGCGGCCCAAGACTCCTAGCTTGCGGGCTGGTGCTGGCCGGCATGCTGGTAATGAAGCTCTGACCTGAAGACTGAACAAGGAGTCCTGCCTATGACCGTCGCTTTGTGGTGCATCCTGATCGCGCTGTTCCTGCCGCCGCTGTGTGCCTTGATCGCCAAGGTCAGCAGTGGCCGCTTTGGCATGCGGGACAACCATGACCCGCGTGCCTTCCTCGATACGCTGTCCGGGCTGCCACGCCGCGCGCATGCTGCGCAGCAGAACAGCTACGAGGCATTTCCGGCGTTCGCCGCAGCCGTGCTGGTGGCAGACATTGTCGGCAATGCCGAGCAGGTGACCCAGGATGTTCTGGGGGTGATGTACATCACCAGCCGGCTGCTCTACATCATTTGCTACCTGGCCGACTGGGCTGCCTTGCGCTCGCTGGTATGGCTGGCCGGGCTGGCGATCATCGTGGCGTTCTTCGTGGTTTCCATCTGAAGGCCTGCGTGGGCCCTGTGGCGCGGCTGAAGCCGCCCTCGCAGGGCCCGCGCAACGTCAAGGAACCTTGGGCACCTCTGGCAGCGGCTGGCCCTTGGGCCAGAGCATCCAGATCTGCCCTTGTTGCTTCATGTTCCCCGCCAACTCGCCGGCCTCGGGCCCGGTACCCCAGAACAGGTCGGCACGCACTTCGCCAGCAATGGCGCCGCCCGTGTCCTGGGCGCCAACCGGGCGCACCACCGGCGAGCCGTCGGGGCGCGTGGTGGACAACCACAACAGGCTACCCAGAGGGATCACCTTGCGGTCGATGGCCACGCTGTAGCCTGGGGTCAGCGGTACGTTCAGCGAACCGCGCGGGCCCTCGTTGCTGTCCGGGCGGGTGCTGAAGAACACGTAGCTTGGGTTGCTGGCAAGCAACTCCGCGACGCGCTGGGGGTTCGCCTGGGCCCAGGCATGGATGGCGCCCATGCTCACCTCGTCCTTTTTCAACTGGCCCTGCTCGACCAGCCAGCGACCGATCGGCCGGTAGGGGTGGCCGTTCTGATCGGCATAGCCCAGGCGCAGCTGGCGGCCATCTTCCAGCTGGATTCGGCCTGAGCCCTGGATCTGCAGGAACTGCAGGTCCATCGGGTCGCTCAGCCAGGCCAGCACGGGGGCTTTCACGCCGTCACGGTTGATCACCTCGGCGGTGTCGTAAGGCTTGAGCACCCGACCCTCGAGGCGGCCACGCAAGCGCTTGCCCTTGAGTTCGGGGTACACGCTGGCCAGGTCGACGACAATCATGTCCTCGGGCACGCCGTAAACCGCCACATGGTTGGTTTTCGATGGGCTCAGGCTGCCGGGGTAGACCGGTTCGTAGTAGCCGGTGATCAGGCCGTTGGCGTTGTTCTCGGCCGAGCGCAGGCCGTAGACCTCCAGGTTCTGCTCCAGGAAGGTGCGCACCTGCGCGGCACTGGCCTGGGCGCTACCCGCCGCTTCGCAGGTCGCGGCCCAGACCGGGTCGCGCTTGAGTTTTTCGCAACCGCTGCGCCAGGCGTAGAACCCGGCCAGCAAGTCTTCGTCACTGACTGCGGGCAGGTCTTTCCAGGTGGCGGGGGCGTAGGTGGCTACCGCATGCGGCTCGGGCTTGGCGCTCTCGCCGCCATTGCAGCCAGCCAGCAGGGCCAGTACCGGGAATGTCCAGGCCAGGTGGCGCAGGGCAGATTTCATGTGTGCATTCCTGTGGTGGGTGAACATGAAGATTCGCCCCTGTTTTTTATGTGGCTATTGGTGTTTGGCTGCGGGGCAGCGATACTGGCCGCCCCTTTTCGCAGGCCGAAGTGAGCGTCATGTTGAAGCGATTGACCGTTGTAGTGCTGGCAGCAGTGGCCCTGGGTGCAGCCTTGAGTGGTTGCGAGCGGGTTGACCCCAACTCGCCGCTGGGCAAGCGCAAGGTCATCTTCAAGGACATGCTCAAGACCAGCGAAGACCTGGGCGGCATGCTGCGTGGCCGGTTGCCGTTCGACGGGGTGAAGTTTGCCGGCGGTGCGCTGCAACTGGACAACCTCTCGCACCAGCCGTGGCAGCACTTCCCGCAGGTACGCGATGGCGGTGACAGCAGTGCCCGTGCCGCAGTGTGGGAGCGCCAGGCGCGCTTCCATGAGCTGGCCCGGCAGCTGGAAGGCGTGACCGGCGAACTGGTCGATGTGACCCGCACGCAGCCGCTGGACCCTGCGCAACTGAAAGCGCCGATGGACAAGGTCGAGGCGGCCTGCAAGGCCTGCCATAGCGAGTTCCGCAATCATTGATGGCTGTGCTGTTTGCACAAACCTGAGGCTTGCACATGCTTCTGTGGGCGCGACACAAGGCCGCTCCCACAAAGACCGCACTTGCAAGTCAGATACCTCAGCGGTCGAGATCGTCTACTGCTTCCTGCAGCTCTTTGCGCGACTCGGCGAGTTTGTCCTTGCGCTTGTTGATCTTCTCGGCGTCGCCCTTTTTCTCGGCCTTCTTCAGGTCTTTTTCGCGCTGCGCCACTTCATGACGGGCGTCGAGCACCTTTTGCTCGCGTTCCTTGCGCAGGCTGGCGTCGGTGCAGTTGTCGACCCCGCGCAGCGCTGCTTCCAGGCCTGCGACCTGGTCGCTGTTGCCGTGGTCACGGGCAATCTTCAGCTGGTTCTCGATGGCGCTGCGCTTGGCGGCGCAGCCAGTCAGGCCGGCATCCGGCTGGGCAGCCTGGGCGGTGCCTGCGGCCGCCGCAATGGTCGCGAGCAGGAAAAGGGTGGAAATACGTTTCATGAAAAGCCTCCTGGACGGGGCGGGGCAGCAAAAAATTAGGGTGAAATCCTGCCTTGGTTTTGTCCTTTTAGAAACCCTTGCCGGGTATTTCCGCTTGAATCTCAGGAATTTCCTACAGGCTAATTGGTAAAAAATCATTGCTTAGGGCGCTCAAAGCCTTCGATACCGTGCTCGCCCAGCTGCGTTGCTATGGCTCGAACCTCGGCGGCTGCAAAAAAATCCACCAGTTGTCGTGCGCGCTTTTCGCCAATGCCGGGTAATACCTGCCAAGTGTCAGCCGTGCGGGCCGCCAGTGCTTGCCAGTCGCCAGTAATCTGCATGCCATTGGGCAGGGGAGCGCCCAGCCCCCGCAGCCACTGGTCAAACGACCGGGTGCGGGCGTCGTCGAAACTGCTGCGCAACTGGGCTGCCGTTCGCGCACTGATTCCTGCAACCTCGCTCAGGCGTGTGGCATCCAGTTGCAGCCAGTCTGTGAGCGAGGTTGCCAGCCCGGCTGCGACCAGCCGGCGCCAGGTGCCCGGCCCGGTGCGCGGCAGGGCCAGGCCGTGCTTGCCGCTCAGCCACGCCAGGCGGGCAATGAACTGTTCTTCACAGCCCACGCTGGCTTGCCAACAGCTGTGGGCGTGATACTGGCCAGCTGCCGGTACCGCTACCGGCACGCGCTCGACAGCGCGGTGTACCACCTGCTCCAGGCGCGGAATGGTCAGCCCGGCCAGGCTCACCGCCACCTGGTCCCCAGGGCGAATGTCCAGGCTGTGCCAGCGCGCCAGCGAACCCATGCTCACTTGCGTGACCCGTCGGTTGTCGAGGGTTACCGGCAGCAGGTGCAGCACGGGCGTGACCCGCCCGGTACGACCGACCCGAAAGCGCACGTCGCGAACTTCGGCCAATGCTTGCATGTACGGGTACTTCCAGGCGGCGAGCCAGTACGGTGCCTTGGCCTGCCACCGTTCAGCGGGTGGCCGGCTACCCTGGCGCAGCACCACACCATCGCTGGCGAAGGGCAGGGCAGCGTGGTACCAGTGTTCACGCCATTGGGCCGCCTCATCCAGCGTATTGATGGCAACGCTGTAGCGCTGGCTGTCGGCAAAGCCCAGCTGTGCCAGCTGCGCGAGGCGTTCGGCCTGTTGCTCGGGGCCTTGCGGCCAGTCCCAGACGAACAGGCCCACCGCCTCGCCCTGTTCGCTGCTCAGGCGCTTGCGGGCGAGTAACCCGGCCACGGTATCGCGCGCCTTGGCGCCGCCCGCCTGGGCCTGAACATGCGCGTTCAAGCGCAGGTACAGCTCACCCTGCAACTGCAGGTCCATGGCCTGCGGCAGCTGGCGGGTGATGCTACCCAGCTGGGGGATGTGGCGGCTCCAGTCGTGCCCTTGGGCGCCGTTGCCCCGGCTGATCAGTTGCACCAGGCGGCCCTCTCGGTAAATGAGCGACACCGCCACGCCATCGACCTTGGGCTGGACCCAGACATCGGCCTTGCCGGCCAGCCAGCGCTGCACGGCGTGGCGGTCGTGCAGCTTGTCGATGCCCGTGTGGGGAATGGGGTGGGGTACCGGGCCGCCCGCGTTGGCCAGGGGCGCAGGGCCACCGGCCAGGCCGAAGCACTGCTGCAACTGCGCGAGGCGTTGGCGGCTCTGGTCATAAAGCTCATCTGGTACCAAGGCAATGCCTTGGCGATGGTAGTGGTCGTCCCAACTGCCAAGGGTTTTTCGCAGTTGGGCAACCTCGCTGGCGACTTGCTGGGGGTTCCAGCCGGGGCATGAGCTGGCGTGCGCCAGTGGTGCGGCGAGCACCCCCAGCAGGGTGATGAACAGCATGAGCGGCATGGCCTGCATCCTTGCATGGCGGGTTGGCCCCTCAGCGTAGGCAAGCTGGCAGGCATTGCCGGTAAGCGATTGTGAGTCGATATGTCATGAAAAAGCCCCTGCCGATCGCTCGGCAGGGGCTTTCGTCCAGCGCTGCAGGAAAACTTACAGGCCAGCAGCGTCACGCAGCGACTGGGCGCGGTCGGTACGCTCCCAGGTGAAGGTGGTGAAGGTGTCGTCGCCGACAGTCTTCTGCTGCGGGGTACGGCCGAAGTGGCCGTAGGCAGCGGTTTCCTGGTACATCGGGTGCAGCAGGTCGAGCATGGTGGTGATCGCGTACGGGCGCAGGTCGAAGCACTCGCGCACCAGCTGGATGATCTTCTCGTCGGAGACCTTGCCGGTACCGAAGGTGTTGATCGAGATGGAGGTCGGCTGGGCCACGCCAATGGCGTACGACACCTGGATCTCGCAACGCTCGGCCAGGCCGGCGGCGACGATGTTCTTGGCCACGTAGCGGCCGGCGTAGGCGGCGGAGCGGTCGACCTTGGACGGGTCCTTGCCGGAGAACGCACCACCACCGTGACGCGCCATGCCGCCGTAGGAGTCGACGATGATCTTGCGGCCGGTCAGGCCGCAGTCGCCCACCGGGCCACCGATGATGAAGTTGCCTGTCGGGTTGATGTGGTACTGGGTACCTTTGTGCAGCAGTTCGGCAGGCAGGGTGTGCTTGACGATCAGCTCCATCACCGCTTCTTGCAGGTCTTTCTGCGAAACCTCAGGGTTGTGCTGGGTCGACAGTACCACTGCGTCGATGCCTACGACCTTGCCGTTTTCATAGCGGCAGGTGACCTGCGACTTGGCATCCGGGCGCAGCCATGGCAGCAGGCCGGACTTGCGTGCTTCGGCCTGGCGCTCGACCAGGCGGTGCGAGAAGCAGATAGGCGCCGGCATCAGCACTTCGGTTTCGTTGCTGGCATAACCGAACATCAGGCCCTGGTCGCCGGCGCCCTGGTCTTCCGGCTTGGAGCGGTCGACGCCCTGGGCGATGTCTACCGACTGCTTGCCGATGATGTTCATCACGGCGCAGGTGGCGCCGTCGAAGCCGACGTCGGAGCTGTTGTAGCCGATATCGATGATGACTTTGCGCACCAGGTCTTCCAGGTCGACCCAGGCCGAGGTGGTGACCTCACCAGCGATGATGGCGACACCGGTCTTGACCAGTGTTTCACACGCTACGCGGGCGTATTTGTCCTGGGCGATGATGGCATCGAGGACTGCGTCCGAAATCTGGTCGGCGATCTTGTCCGGATGCCCTTCGGACACGGACTCGGAGGTGAAAAGGGAGTATTCGCTCATCTCGAAGGTTCCTGAAATTTACCGATGGTGTATGTCGCCAGCCGTGCGCTGGAAGTGCCGGACCTGGATCTGGAAGCCGTTGCGCAAGCCCACGTACAGGCTGTCCGCATGGGCCAGCCCGGCCGCGTTGGCCCAGCGGGCCAGGTCGTCCTGTTCAAAGCCAAGCCACAGGTCGCCGCAGGCTTCGCGGGCCCACCCCTGGTCATGGCTGCACAACTCGGTGACCAGCAGGCTGCCGCCTGCCTTCACCCGTTTGGCCAGCTGGCGCAAGGCCAGGGCCGGGTCGCTGAAATGGTGCAGTACCATGTTCAGCACAACGCAGTCGGCGGCCACATCCGTGGCACCCAGTGCATCGGCCAACTGCAGGGTCACATTGTCGAGCCCCTCGCGCTGGCACACCTGGCGCGCCAGTTCGAGCATGGTCGCGCTGTTGTCCAGCGCAGTGACGTGGGCAAACCGCCGGGCCAGGTCGGGCAGAAAACCACCGTCGCCGGGGCCGACTTCCAGGGCACTGGCCGCCGGGTCGAAATGCAGCTTGTCGAGCAGCGCCAGCAGGCTCTCGCGGTACTGCGGCAGGCCGGCGATCAGGTCTTGCTGGGCGCGGAACTTTTCTTCCACGCGCAGGAAGAAGTCCTGGCTGGTGACCGCGCGGCGTTGCTGGACCTGCGCGATGCGCGTCTGCACATCGGCCGGCAGGGCCAGGGCATCCACCTCTTCCAGCAGCGCCGCGTGCAGCCGGCCACCCAGGCGCAGGCTGTCGGGCAGGGCGCGGCGGTAGAAGATGGCATTGCCTTCACGGCGGGTGGCGACCAGCTCTGCCTGGGCCAGCACCTTGAGGTGGTGGCTCATGCCCGACTGCCCGATGCCGAAGATCTGGGCCAGCTCCAGTACACCGAACGAGTCGTTGGCCAGGGCTCGCAGCACATTCAGGCGCAAGGCGTCGCCACTGGCCTTGCACAGGGCGGCCAATGTTTCGCATTGCTCGGGGATCGATTGCACACGGAGGTTCATGGGCGGGCAGTCTAGTCAGGCATTGGTGCCCTAGCAAGGCCAATATCAAAAAGTTTTGATATTGGCGATGAGTTGCAGCCTTCAAACTGCAGGCTACAGGCTCCAGAGCACTCCGGCTCGGCCCCTGCTTCTTTCTTGAAGCTTAAAGCTGGCCGCTTGGCGCTTAAATGTTTGCCCCAAGCCCCCCAGTGGGCGAAAATGGTCGTCTTTTTCGTGACACCACCTCTACAAGCCCCCCAGGAGACCAGCGATGCCCAGCCGTCGTGAACGTGCCAACGCCATTCGCGCCCTCAGCATGGATGCCGTGCAAAAGGCTAATAGCGGCCACCCAGGTGCCCCCATGGGCATGGCGGATATCGCCGAAGTACTGTGGCGTGACTACCTGAAACACAACCCGAGCAACCCGCACTTCGCCGACCGCGACCGCTTCGTGCTGTCCAACGGCCACGGCTCGATGCTGATCTACTCGCTGCTGCACCTGACCGGCTACGACCTGTCGATCGACGACCTCAAGGCCTTCCGTCAGTTGCACAGCCGCACCCCGGGCCACCCGGAATACGGCTACACCCCGGGCGTGGAGACCACCACCGGCCCGCTCGGCCAGGGTATCGCCAACGCCGTGGGCTTCGCCCTGGCAGAAAAAGTGCTGGCTGCCCAGTTCAACCGTGACGGCCACACCATCGTCGACCACAACACTTATGTGTTCCTGGGCGATGGCTGCATGATGGAAGGCATCTCCCACGAAGTCGCCTCGCTTGCCGGCACCCTGGGCCTGAACAAGCTGGTCGCCTTCTACGACGACAACGGCATCTCCATCGACGGCGAAGTGCACGGCTGGTTCACCGACAACACCCCTGCGCGCTTCGAAGCCTACAACTGGCAGGTGATCCGCAACGTCGACGGCCATGACGCCGACGAGATCAAGACCGCCATCGAAACCGCCCGCAAGAGCGATCGCCCGACCCTGATCTGCTGCAAGACCACCATCGGTTTCGGTTCGCCGAACAAACAGGGCAAGGAAGACTGCCACGGCGCACCGCTGGGCAACGACGAAATCGCCCTGACCCGCCAGGCCCTGAACTGGAACTACGGCCCGTTCGAAATCCCGGCCGACATCTATGCCGAGTGGGATGCCAAGGCTGCCGGTGCCCAGGTCGAAGCCGAGTGGAACCAGCGCTTCGACGCCTACGCCAAGGCTTACCCGGAGCTGGCTGCCGAGTTCAAGCGCCGTACCCGCGGCGAACTGCCGGCCGACTTCAGTGCCAAGGCCCAGGCCTACATCGAAGAAGTGGCTGCCAAGGGTGAAACCATCGCCAGCCGCAAGGCCAGCCAGAACGCCCTGAACGCCTTCGGCCCGCTGCTGCCCGAGTTCCTCGGCGGTTCGGCCGACCTGGCCGGCTCCAACCTGACCCTGTGGAAGGGCTGCAAGGGCGTCGAAGCCAATGACGCCAGCGGCAACTACGTGTTCTATGGCGTACGCGAGTTCGGCATGACCGCCATCATGAACGGTGTTGCCCTGCACGGCGGCCTGGTGCCTTACGGCGCGACCTTCCTGATGTTCATGGAATACGCCCGCAACGCCGTGCGCATGTCGGCGCTGATGAAGCAGCGTGTGATCCATGTGTATACCCACGACTCCATCGGCCTGGGCGAAGACGGCCCTACCCACCAGCCGATCGAGCAGCTGACCAGCCTGCGCAGCACGCCGAACCTGGACACCTGGCGCCCGGCTGACGCCGTTGAATCCGCTGTGTCCTGGAAAAACGCCCTGGAGCGCAAGGACGGCCCTTCGGCGCTGATCTTCTCGCGCCAGAACCTGCAGCACCAGGCGCGCAGCGCGCAGCAGATCGCCGACATCAGCCGTGGTGGCTATGTGCTCAAGGACTGTGCAGGCGAGCCTGAGCTGATCCTGATCGCCACCGGTTCGGAAGTGGGCCTGGCGGTTCAGGCCTTCGACAAGCTGACCGAGCAGGGGCGCAAGGTGCGCGTGGTTTCCATGCCGTGCACCAGCGTGTTCGATGCCCAGGATGCTGCCTACAAGCAGTCCGTGCTGCCGCTGGAAGTGGGCGCGCGCATCGCCATCGAAGCCGCCCACGCCGACTTCTGGTACAAGTACGTCGGCCTGGAAGGCCGCGTGATCGGCATGACCACCTACGGTGAGTCGGCGCCGGCTTCGGCCCTGTTCGAGGAGTTCGGCTTCACCCTGGAGAACATCCTCGGTACTGCCGAAGAGCTGCTGGAAGACTGATGTAACCCGGGAGGGCAGTGACGCCCTCCAGGTCGTGCAAGGGGAGGGCTCTGCCCTCCATCGCGACACAAGGCCGCTCCTACAGGGTACTGCGCATGCCGCACCCTGTGGGAGCGGCCTTGCGTCGCGATGGGCCGCCACGCGGCCCCAACCGCCATCATGCGTTAGCGAGCCAACGAATGCCCCACCTGCGTCCCTACAAAGTTGCACTCAACGGTTATGGCCGTATCGGCCGCTGTGTCCTGCGCGCGCTGTTCGAGCGGGGGGCGAAGGCCGGTTTCGAGATCGTTGCGCTGAATGACCTGGCCGACCAGGCCAGCCTGGAGTACCTGACTCGCTTCGACTCCACCCACGGCCGCTTCCCTGGCCAGGTGAAGGTCGACGGCGACTGCCTGCATATCAATGGCGACTGCGTGAAAGTCATGCGCAGCGCCACCCCCGAAGGCATCGATTGGGCTGCCCTGGGTATCGACCTGGTGCTGGAGTGCTCCGGTGCCTACAACACCCGCGCCGACGGCCAGCGCTTCCTCGATGCCGGTGCCCCGCGCGTGCTGTTCTCCCAGCCCATGGCCAGCGAGGCCGATGTCGATGCCACCGTGGTCTATGGCATCAACCAGGCTTGCCTGACCGGCCAGGAGCGGCTGGTTTCCAATGCCTCCTGCACCACCAACTGCGGCGTGCCCCTGTTGCGTGTGCTGGACCAGGCGTTCGGCATCGAGTACGTGCAGATCACTACCATCCACTCGGCGATGAACGACCAGCCGGTGATCGACGCCTATCACCACGAAGACTTGCGCCGCACCCGTTCGGCCTTCCAGTCGGTGATACCGGTGTCCACTGGTCTGGCGCGCGGTATCGAGCGCCTGCTTCCGGAACTTGCCGGGCGAATCCAGGCCAAAGCGGTACGCGTGCCGACCGTCAACGTGTCTTGCCTGGACATCACCCTGCAGACCGCCCGCGACACCAGTGCCGCCGAGGTCAACCGGGTGCTGCGCGAGGCCGCGCTGGCCGGCCCGCTGAAAGGCTTGCTGGCCTACACCGAGCTGCCGCATGCCAGCTGTGATTTCAACCATGACCCGCATTCGGCGATCGTCGATGCCAGCCAGACGCGTGTTGCCGGGCCCCGCCTGGTCAACCTGCTGGCCTGGTTCGATAACGAATGGGGGTTCGCCAACCGTATGCTCGACGTTGCCGAACACTATCTGCACGTCGTTCACCCAACCCGCAATAAACAGCCCTGAAGGACTGCATTCATGACCGTGTTGAAGATGACCGACCTCGACCTGCAAGGTAAGCGCGTACTGATCCGCGAAGACCTCAACGTGCCTGTGAAGGACGGTGTGGTAACCAGCGACGCGCGCATCCTGGCAGCGCTGCCGACCATCAAGCTGGCCCTGGAGAAGGGCGCGGCGGTAATGGTCTGCTCGCACCTGGGCCGCCCGACCGAAGGCGAGTTCTCTGCCGAAAACAGCCTCAAGCCGGTTGCCGAGTACCTGTGCAAGGCCCTGGGCCGCGAGGTGCCGCTGGTTGCCGACTACCTGGGCGGCGTCGCGGTGCAGGCCGGTGAGCTGGTGCTGTTCGAGAACGTGCGCTTCAACAAGGGCGAGAAGAAGAACGCCGACGAGCTGGCCCAGCAGTACGCTGCGCTGTGCGACGTGTTTGTCATGGACGCGTTCGGCACCGCGCACCGCGCCGAGGGCTCGACCCACGGTGTGGCCAAGTTCGCCAAGGTTGCAGCTGCAGGCCCGCTGCTGGCTGCCGAGCTGGATGCCCTGGGCAAAGCCCTGAAGGCGCCGGCCAAGCCGATGGCGGCTATCGTCGCCGGCTCCAAGGTTTCCACCAAGCTGGACGTGCTGAACAGCCTGAGCGCGGTCTGCGACCAGCTGATCGTCGGTGGTGGCATTGCCAATACCTTCCTGGCCGCTGCCGGCCACCCTGTCGGCAAGTCGCTGTACGAGCCGGACCTGGTCGACACGGCCAAGGCCATCGCTGCCAAGGTCAATGTGCCGCTGCCGGTTGACGTGGTGGTCGCCAAGGCGTTCGCCGAAGATGCCGAAGCCACCGTCAAGGCCATCGCCGATGTTGCCGCCGACGACATGATCCTGGACATCGGCCCGCAAACCGCAGCCCAGTTCGCCGAGTTGCTGAAGTCGTCGAAGACCATCCTGTGGAACGGCCCGGTCGGCGTGTTCGAGTTCGACCAGTTCGGCAAGGGTACCCAGGTGCTGGCCAAGGCCATCGCCGACAGCGACGCGTTCTCCATCGCCGGTGGCGGTGACACCCTGGCGGCCATCGACAAATATGGCGTTAGCAAGGAAATCTCCTACATTTCTACCGGTGGCGGCGCGTTCCTCGAGTTCGTCGAGGGCAAGGTCCTGCCAGCCGTGGCAATCCTGGAAGAGCGGGCCAAGGCCTGATGACTTCGGCGCCTGGCAAAGGGAGTGGCCTGATGGTCAAGCAATTGCCTGTGATGGTGCTGGCGGGTCTGCTGAGCGCGTGCTCCGGCAGCCCGGCTTCGCCTGACGACCCGGCGCAGCCGCCCAAGGGCGGCTGCTACCAGTCCGAGTGGCAGGCCGAGACCGTGCCGGTGATCAGCAAGCGTGTGGGCCCGGAAGGCCTGGAAAAGTACGACGAAGACCACCAGCGCAAGGCGCCGGGTTGCCCTTGATCGGGTAACAGGCAACCTGAAGGCTGATTTGTGGTCTTGGAAAGGGGCCGCCGTGCGCCCTTCGCGGGCTTGCCCGCTCCCACAGGTACCGCGCTTGACCTGTGGGAGCGGGCAAGCCCACGAAGGGCTGCAAAGCAGCCCCAAATCGAGGAAACTGAATGAAAGCGCTTTTGGCCGTGACGGTCCTGGCGACACTGGCAGGCTGCTCACTGCTGCAGCCGGCGCAACCCGCCCCGGCAGACAACTGGACCCGCTGGGTCTGCGATACCCAGGCCGAGGTGCTGTGGCGCTTCGCCGATGCCCAGCGTGACCAGGTCGACGTGCGCCTGGGCGGCGGTGACCAGGTCTACCGGCTCAAGGCCGAACCAGGTGCCTCGGGCGCGCTGTACAGCGATGGCATGCTGGCCTTCCACACCAAGGGCGAAGAAGGCCTGGTGTACTGGGTGGCAACCAACGATCTGATTGGGCGGGGCTGCAAGGCACCGTGACTGGCCGGGCCGCAATGGCGGCCCACACTACTTGAACAGCAACCGCCCCTGCGGCAGGCTTGCACGAAACATACGACGCTTGTCGGGAGAGAGATACACAATGGCACTCATTAGCATGCGCCAGATGCTGGACCACGCCGCCGAGTTCGGTTACGGCGTACCAGCTTTCAACGTCAACAACCTCGAGCAGATGCGCGCCATCATGGAAGCGGCCGACAAGACCGACTCCCCGGTGATCGTGCAGGCCTCGGCCGGTGCCCGCAAATACGCCGGCGCCCCGTTCCTGCGCCACCTGATCCTGGCTGCCATCGAAGAATTCCCGCACATTCCGGTGTGCATGCACCAGGACCATGGCACCAGCCCTGATGTCTGCCAGCGCTCGATCCAGCTGGGCTTCAGCTCGGTCATGATGGACGGCTCGCTGGGCGAAGACGGCAAGACCCCGACCGACTACGAATACAACGTGCGTGTCACCCAGCAGACCGTGGCCATGGCGCACGCCTGTGGCGTTTCGGTAGAAGGCGAGCTGGGCTGCCTGGGTTCGCTGGAAACCGGCATGGCCGGTGAAGAAGACGGTATCGGTGCCGAAGGTGTTCTGGACCACAGCCAGATGCTGACCGACCCGGAAGAAGCCGCTGACTTCGTCAAGAAGACCCAGGTCGATGCATTGGCCATCGCCATTGGTACCAGCCACGGTGCCTACAAGTTCACCAAGCCGCCAACCGGTGACATCCTGGCCATCGAGCGTATCAAGGAAATCCACAAGCGCATCCCCAATACCCACCTGGTGATGCACGGCTCCTCGTCGGTACCGCAGGAGTGGTTGGCGATCATCAACCAGTACGGTGGCGAGATCAAGGAAACCTACGGCGTACCGGTTGAAGAAATCGTTGAAGGCATCAAGTACGGCGTGCGCAAGGTCAACATCGACACCGACCTGCGCCTGGCTTCCACCGGTGCCATGCGCCGCCACATGGCCATGCACCCGAGTGAGTTCGACCCTCGCAAGTTCTTCGCTGAAACCGTGAAGGCCATGCGTGATGTGTGCATCGCCCGTTACGAAGCGTTTGGCACTGCCGGCAATGCCTCGAAGATCAAGCCGATCTCCCTGGAAGGCATGTTCCAGCGTTATGCCAAAGGCGAGCTGGCGGCCAAGGTCAACTGATCGAACCGTTGAGCGTTATAGAAAAACCCGCAGAAATGCGGGTTTTTTTTGCTTGGCATTCAGGCCTTGGGAGCGGTTTGGCGGCCCCCGGCATCAGGCTCACAGTCATGTTGCACAGCTACCGTTAGTCGACTAATTTCTTCGTCCATGGCTTATTGCCATGCCTTGCATTGCGTCTTTCGTAGCCACGGCTAGAGTTAAGCTCGGAGCCAATAGCAAGTCGTAGTTGGACATACAAGAGAAGCAGCATGGATGGCGCTTACCCTCAGCCACTGGATGGCAGTTCGGTTCTTCTGGTGGTAGACGATTACCCCGAAAACCTCATCAGCATGCGGGCTTTGCTGGCTCGGCAAGATTGGCAGGTGTTGACAGCCGGTTCGGGGATGGAAGCCCTCAGCACCTTGCTGGAGCATGATGTCGACCTGGTCCTGCTGGACGTGCAAATGCCGGAGATGGACGGCTTTGAAGTTGCCCGGCTGATGCGCGGCAGCCAACGTACGCGGCTGACACCGATCATTTTCCTGACCGCGAACGAACAGTCCGAAGCGGCCGTGCTCAAAGGCTACGCCAGCGGCGCCGTGGACTACATGTTCAAACCGTTCGACCCCAAGGTTCTCAAGCCCAAAGTCCAGGCCTTGCTCGACCAGCAGCGCAACCGGCGCATGTTGCAGCGCCTGACCCGGGAGCTGGAAGCCGCCAGGGCGTTCAATGGGTCGATTCTGGAGAACGCCGCCGAAGGCATTCTGGTGGTGGACGCACAGGGCGTGATCAGCTTTGCCAACCCGGCCATTTCCCGCTTGCTGGCGGCTCCCGTGCAGCACATTCAGGGCGCCCAACTGCTCGACCTGGTGCAGCTTCCCGCTGCCTGCCCGTGGCTTGAATCGGAGTTCTACCGCGCTTACCTGGGGCAAGAAATCTACCGCGTGCACGACGCGCAACTGCGCACGCTGGCCGGCGAGCTTGTTCCGGTGGCATTGTCGTGCGCGCCGTTGCCAGCCGACCAGCAGGCCATGGTGGTGACCGTGCTGGACATGTCGGCAGTGCGCAACCTGCACCAGCAACTGGAGTACCAGGCCGTTACCGACCCGCTGACCGGCCTGCTGAACCGCCGCGGCTTCTACCAGGCGGCCGAAGGCGCTCTGTTGCGCAACGAGCGCTCGGACAAGGCCCAGGCGCTGATGTACATGGACCTGGACGGTTTCAAGCGCATCAACGACACCCTTGGCCATGACGCCGGTGACCGGGTGTTGCGCTGGGTCGCCGAGCAACTCAAGGACTGCCTGGGCAGCGAGGCCTTGCTGGCGCGCATGGGCGGCGATGAATTCACCGCGCTGTTCGACAGCCTGCCTTACCCGGAGCAGGCTGGGCGTTATGCCGAGCGGCTGCTGGAGCGGGTGTCCATCCGCCATGAAGTGGACGGCCTGGATGTGTGCCTTGGGGTGAGCATCGGCATTGCCACCTATCCGGAATGCGGTGCCAATGTCGAAGGCCTGCTGCGCGCAGCCGATGCGGCGATGTATGCCGCCAAGCAGGCCGGGCGCCAGCAGTACCGCTTTTACGACCAGGAACTCAACGGGCGGGCGCGTTCGCGGCTGATGCTCGAAGACAGCGTGCGCACCGCCATCGAGCAACAGGACTTCACTCTGGTGTACCAGCCGCAGGTCAGCTTCATCGATGGCCACCTGCGCGGCTTCGAGGCCTTGTTGCGCTGGCAGCACCCGAGCGTCGGCGATGTGCCGCCAGGCCTGTTCATTCCTCTGCTCGAGGAAGCCCGGCTGATCAACCGGCTGGCCAGCTGGATCTACCGCCAGGGCGCGGCCCAACGCCATGCCTGGTACCAGCACTTTCCCGCAGACCTGGTGCTGGGTATCAGCCTGAGCCGTGCGCAGTTCGTCATGCCCGGGCTGGTCGAAGAACTGCAGCGGGTGATCCAGTTTTACCAGTTGGACCCGGCGCAACTGGAGGTCGAGGTTGCAGAGACCTCATTGATGTACAACATCGATGCGGCGGTGAAACAGATCCATCGCCTGCGCGAGCTGGGCGTACGGGTGGCGCTGGATGACTTTGGCGCCGGCGACTGTTCACTGCGCATGCTGCGGGACCTGCCGATCGATACCCTGAAGCTGGATCGCCACCTGGTGGCACGCTTGCCTGATACGGCAGTGGATACCGCCTTGGTGCGCAGTGTCATCAGCTTGTGCGCCGACTACGGCATCACGGTCATTGCCGAGGGCGTGGAAACCCCGGCCCAGGCAGCCTGGCTCAAGGCCAATGGTTGCGAGTATGTGCAGGGTTTCCTGGTGGCCCACCCCATGACCGCCTCGGACGCTACCCGCTTCCCGGTGATTTTCTCCTGGCCAGCGCCATGATTGGCTAGAATCGGCATTCGTTACGCCGAATGCACTGCCATGACCGTATTACGTTACCTGCAAGCCTACCCGCCGCACCTGCAAGAGCAGGTGCGCAAGATGATCGACAGCGACCGCCTTTGCGAGTACCTGCAGCGCCGCTACCCCGGGCGCCATGATGTGCAAAGCGACAAGGCGCTGTACGGCTATGCCCAGGAACTGCGCCAGCAGTACCTGCGCAGTGCGCCGGGCCTGGACAAGGTGTTGTTCGATAGCCGGCTCGACCTGACCCACCGCGCGCTCGGCCTGAACACCGCGGTGTCGCGGGTGCAGGGCGGCAAGCTCAAGGCCAAGAAGGAAATCCGTATCGCCTCGCTGTTCAAGGAGGCCGCACCGCAGTTCTTGCGCATGATCGTGGTGCATGAGCTGGCGCACTTGCGCGAGCGCGACCACAACAAGGCGTTCTACCAGCTCTGCCAGCACATGGAGCCCGATTATCACCAACTGGAATTCGACCTGCGCGTCTACCTGACCTACCGGGAACTGCCGGGCAACCTCTAAGGAACATGCAGCATGGACGTGAGCAAGACCAAAAGCAGCTTCTACCGGCGCCTGTACGTAGCCTGGCTGATCGACAGCCGCACCGCGACCAGCGTGCCGGCCCTGGTGGAAGCCACCGGTATGCCGCGGCGCACCGCCCAGGACACCATCGCCGCGCTGGCCGACCTGGACATCGTTTGCGAGTTCGAGCAACAGGAAGGCGCGCGCAACCACGCCGGGCATTACCGTATTCGTGACTGGGGCGCGGTCGACAAACAGTGGATCAGCCAGCATCTGCGGCAGATCCGCGACGTGCTGGGTTACCCTTGAGGCCAAAAATAGAGGCAAAATGACACTATTGGCCGCTGCCCCCGGCAGTGCGGTTGTGTAATCTCACCCGCAGTGTGTGCCCTCCATGGCAAAAGGACATAAGCATGCGGCCACTGCTTTGTGCGCTGGGAGTACTGGCAATCTTGCTGGCAACACCTGCCCTGGGCCAGGGCAAGCTGCGCCTGGTGGCGGACAAATGGCCCCCGTTCACCGATGTAGACCTGCCGGGCGGTGGCCTGGCGACCAGCATCGTCACCACGGCGCTGGCCCGTGCCGGCTACGCCAGCATCTATGAGGAGGCGCCCTGGGCGCGGGCGCTGCAGGGCGTTGCGCAAGGGCGCTACGACGTGTTGATCGATGCCTGGTACAACGAGGCGCGCGCCAGCATCGGGCAGTTCTCCACGCCATACCTGACCAACCGTATCCGCTTGCTGCAGCGAAAAGGCCAGGCGATACGCTACCGGCAACAGTCGGACCTTTACCCCTACACCATCGCTGTCGTGCGTGATTACGCCTATTCCCCTGGGTTCGACGGCGATCCGCGCCTGCACAAGGTGGCGGTGCGCACCTTTTCCTCGGCACTGCGCATGGTCGCAGCAGGGCGAGTAGACCTGGCGGTGGAAGACGAGTACGTTGCCCGCTACAACCTGCAGCGTGAACCGCAGCAGGTGCGTGACGAGGTGGTGCTGGTTGAGCCGCCGCTGGGGGAGAACACCCTGCATATCCTGGTCAGCCTGAAGCACCCGGAGCGTGCGCGGATTGTCGAGCGGTTCGAGCAGGCGATCGCAGCGATGAAGGCCGATGGCAGCTATGCCCGGCTGCTGCGCCAGCATGGCTTTTGAGCTTGGCTGGCGTTACCGGCCTCTTCGTGGATAAAGGCCGGGTCAGGCCTCAGCCCGGGTTGCCTTCCTTGATCAGGTGCGCGGCCAAGGTCCGCAATGGCCCCAACTGCCGGCAGATCAGCGCCAGTTGTGTCTGCACCAGCCGTTGATGTTCATCCAGCTCATCTGGCATCTGCTCCAGGGCGTTGGCCAGCGCTTCTTCGGCATCGCTGTGAATGGCCACGGGCAGCCGCGCTGCCAGGCCGTTGGCGATTTCGTCCAGGCTGCTGGCCAGGCTTTGCCCGGCACCTTCGATCAACTGTTCCTGGGCCTGGGCCGGCAATGCCGTATCGCGGTGCGCGCCCAGCCCCGAGAGGTAGCTGAGCAGGGTGTGCGACAGCACCAGGAACCGGAAGCCGACATCGGCCTCCTTACGGAAATGCCCCGGCTCCATCAGCATGTTGGCCAGGGTGGTGGACAGCGCCGCGTCGGCGTTGTGGGCATTGCGCCGGGCCAGGCGGTAGGCCAGGTCGTCGCGCTTGCCGTGGGCATACTGCTGCATTATCTGGCGCAAGTACACGCTGGCACAGGCCAGGGTATTGGCCAGCGCCTTGTTCAGGCGCCGCCCCTGCCAGTCAGGCAGGAACAGGAACACCGCAAGGATGGCAATCAGGCTGCCCACCAGGGTATCGAACAGGCGCGGCAGGAACAGGCCGTAGCCGTCGCCGATCTGGTTGAAGCAGAACAGTACCATCAGCGTGATCGCGGCCGTGGCCAGGGTGTAGCGGGTCGTGCGGTTGACGAAGAACACCACCCCGGCAACTACGGCGAACAGCGACTGGATAAGCGGGTTGGGGAACAGGTCGAACAAGGCCCAGCCAACGGTCAGGCCAATGGCCGTGCCGAAAATGCGCTGCACCAGCTTGCGCCGGGTCGCACCGTAGTTGGGCTGGCAGACGAACAGGGTGGTGAGGATGATCCAGTAGCCCTGGGTGGGGTGGATCAGGTGCACCATGCCGTAGCCGATCGACAGCGCCAAGGGCAGGCGCAAGGCATGCCGGAACAGCAGCGACGTGGGTGTCAGCTGGGTACGCAGGCGGGTCCACACGTCTTTGAGCGAGCGTGGCGAGCGGTCGAGCAGGCTGCTGTCACTGGCGTCGGCCAGGCTGTCGGGGTTGCTCGCGGCACTGAGCAGGCGGTCGAGCGTGGCCAGGTTGGCAGCCAGGGCCCGCAGCGAGCGCAACAGGCCGCGCCAGGCCGGATTGTTTTGCAGGCGCAGGTGCTCCAGCGCAGCGTTGAGGTCTTCGAGGGCCTCGGGATAACCGCTGGCCAGCACGAAAGGCTGTCGCAGGCGGATCGAGCGGGCCAGCTCCTGGCAGGACGAACCCTGTTTGCGCAGCAGGCGCTGGCAGCGGAACATCACGTCACTGTGAAAGAACGTTTCGGTCAGGGCGTTGTAGGGGTAATGCGAGGCACTGACCCGCTCGTGGATGTCCTGGGCCAGGAAATACAGCTTCAGGTAGCGGCTGACCTTGGAGTTTGGCTGGCTGTTGCCGACCCGGTGCAGGATGATTTCCTTGGCCGCGTTCAGGGCTGCCACCACCTTGCCATTCTGCTGGGCCAGGGCCAGGCGTGTGGCCTCGACGTCTAGGGTGCGCACCGGCTCGAACAGGCTGGCCTTGAGTTTCAGGTAGCTGCCCAGTTCGAAGAACAGCTTGGCCAGGCTCTGCTGGACCGGCTGGTTGGAGAACAGCGCCTGCCACAATACCGATAACAGCCCGTACCAGGCCGCGCCCGCCACCAGCAGCATGGGCTCGTGCCAGAAATCCGTGACCTGGCCGCCGCGCTGGTCTACGCCGATCATGGTATACACCGCGGTGATCAGGGTTGCCGAGGCAATGGCCCCGTAGCGCTCGCCCAGTGCGCCGAGCATGGTCAGGCTGAACGCTGCCAGGGCCAGGGCGATGGCGAAGAACCAGGGGTAGGGGAACAGCAGTTCGACCGCCAGCGCAGCAATGGCGAAACACACCAGGGTGACGGCCAGGGCGCTGAGGCGGCCCTGCCAGCTGTCGTCGGTTTCGGCCAGGGCGCTGGCGATGATGCCGAGGAACAGCGGGATCAGCAGGGCCATCTCGTTCTGGTACCAGCACAGGGCCAGGCTGCCGGTGAG
Organism: Pseudomonas sp. MB-090624; assembly: GCF_003205245.1. Taxonomy (NCBI): domain Bacteria; kingdom Pseudomonadati; phylum Pseudomonadota; class Gammaproteobacteria; order Pseudomonadales; family Pseudomonadaceae; genus Pseudomonas; species Pseudomonas sp. MB-090624. The sequence continues at coordinate 98,010 of NZ_QJRK01000015.1, forward strand.
GGCGATGGTGACCCGGATGCTATAGCTGAACTTGTCTTGGCCCCACAGGCGACGCAGTGACTGACGGAACGAGCTCGATGACATGTTGGCCTGCTAGGCAGTGATCAGAGGAATACCTTTCAGAACCGGTTACTGGGGCCGCTTTGCGGCCCTTCGCGGGCGCGCCCGCTCCCACAGGTACTGCACAAAACCCCGTGGGAGCGGGCATGCCCGCGAAGGGGCGCGAAGCGGCCCAGATTCCGGCGCTGGGCACGGGCCAGCAAAAAGCGTTCCGTGCTGCTGAATGGATTCTACTCTACACGAACTGCGCTGCGGCGTTGGCCGATGCCCAGGCCCACTGGAAGTTGAAGCCACCCAGGTGGCCGGTGACATCCAGCACTTCGCCGATAAAGTACAGCCCGGGGCTTTTCAGCGACTCCATGGTCTTGGACGACACTTCGCGGGTATCCACGCCGCCCAGGGTCACTTCGGCGGTGCGGTAGCCCTCGGTGCCCGCAGGCACCACCTGCCAGTTGGCCAGCTTCTCGGCAATGTGCGCCAGTTCTGCCGGGGTGTACTGCTTCATGGGCCTGGACTCGAACCACTGCTCGGCCAGCAGGTTGGCCAGCTTGCGGGTGAACACTTCGCCCAGCACGGTCTTCAGTTCGGCATTGGCGCGCTCGGTTTGCATCTGCTGCAGCCAGGTGAGTGCATCGCGGTCGGGCAACAGGTTGATCTCGACAGTGTCACCGGCTTCCCAGAACGACGAGATCTGCAGGATTGCCGGGCCACTCAGGCCACGGTGGGTGAACAGCAGGTTTTCGCGGAAGCTGGTGCCGTTGCAGGTGGCCGTGCAATCAAGCGAAGTGCCGGACAGCTCGCTGCACAATGCCTTGAGTTGTGGCTCGGTGATGGTGAACGGCACCAGCCCGGCGCGGGTCGGCAGCAGGGTGTGGCCAAACTGGCGCGCGACCTGGTAGCCGAACCCGGTGGCGCCCAGGGTCGGGATCGACAGGCCACCGGTGGCGATCACCAGTGACTGGCAGGCGAACTGCCCGCCGCTGGTCTGCAGCAGGTAGCCGCTTTCGGTTCTTTCGATCTGTTCGATGCCGGTGTGCATGCGGATTTCGGCACCGGCCTCGTCGCATTCGGCCAGCAGCATGTCGAGGATGTCGCTGGCCTTGTTGTCGCAGAACAACTGGCCGAGCTTCTTCTCGTGGTACGCCACGCCGTGCTTGCACACCAGCTCGATGAAGTCCCATTGCGTGTAGCGGGCCAGCGCCGATTTGCAGAAATGGGCGTTGTGCGAGAGGAAGTTGGCCGGTTCGGTGTACATATTGGTGAAGTTGCAGCGCCCGCCGCCAGACATGAGGATCTTCTTGCCTGGCTTGTTGGCGTGGTCGAGCAACAGTACCCGGCGGCCGCGGCGGGCGCTGAGCTGGGCGCACATCAGGCCGGCGGCGCCGGCGCCGAGGATGATCACGTCGGTGGAGTGCACGGTGTTACCTCATGGATAGCCGGGGCCGCTGTGCGGCCCATCGCAGGCAAGCCAGCTCCCACAGGTACTGCACAAGTCTGAAGGCCTGTGGTGACCCTGTGGGAGCTGGCGTGCCTGCGATGGGCTGCAAGGCAGCCCCAAAAAATGTCAGACGATGCGGTGATCCTGTGGGAGCTGGCTTGCCTGCGATGGGCTGCAAAGCAGCCCCAAAAATGTCAGACGATGCGAACTTTCAGGGACCGGCCCTTGATCTTGCCGCTGTTCAAGCGCTGCATGGCCTGCTTGGCGAGCGCCCGCTCCACTGCCACAAACGCCTGGAAGTCAAAGATCGCGATCTTGCCCACCTGCTTGCCCGGGATCCCGGCATCACCGGTCAACGCCCCGAGAATGTCGCCAGGGCGCAGCTTGTCCTTGCGCCCGGCGGCGATGCACAGGGTGCTCATCACCGGCAGCAGCGGCTCGCCGCCCTTGTTCTTCAGGCTGTCGAGCTGGTCCCAGCGCAGCGGGCTCTTCTGCAGTTGCTCGATGGCCTGGGCGCGGTGGCCTTCTGCCGGGGCAACCAGGCTCACCGCCAGGCCCTTCTCACCAGCGCGGCCAGTACGGCCCACGCGGTGCACGTGGATTTCCGCATCGCGTGCCAGCTCGACGTTGATGACCATGTCCAGGCCATCGATGTCCAGGCCGCGCGCGGCCACGTCGGTGGCCACCAGCACCGAGCTGCTGCGGTTGGCGAACATGGTCAGAACCTGGTCGCGGTCGCGCTGCTCCAGGTCGCCGTGCAGCGCCTGGGCGACGATACCCTTGGCGGTCAGGTGGGCAACCACGTCTTCGCACTGCTGCTTGGTGAAGCAGAACGCCACGCACGACTGCGGGCGATAGTGGCCCAGCACACGGGTCACCGCCTCCAGGCGCTGCTCTGGGTCGATCTCGATGAAGCGCTGCTCGATCTGGTTGTCGGTGTGCAGGCTCTCGACTTTCACTTGCTGCGGGTTACGCATGAAGTCGGCGGCCAGTTGCTTGATGCCGGCCGGGTAGGTGGCCGAGAACAGCAGGGTCTGGCGGCGCGATGGGGTTTTGCCGATGATGCTGGCAATGGCATCGAAAAAGCCCATGTCGAGCATGCGGTCGGCTTCGTCGAGCACCAGGGTGTTCAGGCCATCGAGTACCAGCGTGCCTTTGTCCAGGTGCTGCTGGATGCGCCCAGGCGTACCGACGATGATGTGCGCACCGTGTTCCAGTGAGGCGATCTGCGGGCCCAGCGAAACACCACCGCACAGGGTCAGGATCTTGATGTTGTCCTCGGCGCGGGCCAGGCGGCGCAGTTCCTTGGCGACCTGGTCGGCCAGTTCGCGAGTCGGGCACAGCACCAGGGCCTGGCAGCCGAAGTAACGCGGGTTGATCGGGTTCAGCAGGCCGATGCCGAAGGCGGCGGTCTTGCCGCTGCCGGTCTTGGCCTGGGCAATCAGGTCCTGGCCCTTGAGGATGACCGGCAGGCTCTGGGCCTGGATCGGAGTCATCGCGGCATAGCCGAGGGCGTCCAGGTTGGCCAGCATGGCAGTGGACAGCGGCAAGGTGGCAAAGGCGGTGGATTCGGTGGTCACGAGGCGGGCCTGCGGTGCGAAGCGAAAAATGCCGCATAGTCTACCAGCCTCGTGGCCATTCGCCCTAAGACTCCATGTGGTGTTCCGGACGACGGGCACGCCTTCCGTCCGTCGGTGCCAGCTGCAGGAAGATCGCCGCCGCCAGCATGGCCATCACGCCGATGGTGACGAAGGTCAGCTGGAAGGCGCCCAGCGTGGTGTCAACGCCTTCGGCACTGCCGGCGGCGGTGAAGCCGCCAAGCAGGGCGCCGGCGCAGGCCACGCCCAGGCTCAGCGCCAGCTGCGCGACCACCGATAGCAGGCTGTTGCCGCTGCTGGCGCTGGCATCGTCGAGGTCGATCAGGGTTACCGTGTTCATTGCCGTGAACTGCATCGAGTTGACCGCGCCCAGCAGCCCCAGCTGGATCAGCAACACGGCATAGGACGTCTGCTCGTCAACCAGCCCAAGGCTGGCCAGCAGCAGCCCCAGCAGCAAGGTATTGCTGGTCAGGATGATGCGGTAGCCGAAGCGTTCGATCAACGGCCTGGCAAGGGATTTGGCCACCATTGCCGCCGCCGCCAGCGGGATCATGCTCATGCCGGCCTGGGCCGGCGAATAGCCCAGTGCGACTTGCAGTAGCAACGGCACCAGGAACGGCAGGGCGCCGCTGCCCAGGCGCGCGAACAGGTTGCCCAGGATACCAATGGCGAAGGTGCGCACGCGGAACAGGCTGGGCGAGAACAGCGGCTCGGGGTCGCGCCCGGCGCGCAGCCAGTAGGCAGCCAGGCACGCCATGCCGGCAAACAGCAGCAGCATCACCCGCAGGTGCGGCAGGTGCAGCTCGCCGAGCCCCTCCATGGCAATGGTGATCAGCACCATCGCGGCGCCGAACAGCAGGAAGCCAGGGGTATCGAAGCGGGTGCGTTCAGCGCCGCGCAGGTCGGGGATGAACTTCCAGACGGCGTAGCAGCCCAGCAGGCCGACAGGCAGGTTGAGCAGGAAAATCCAGTGCCAGCTGAGGATCTCCACCAGCCAGCCGCCCACCGTCGGACCCAGCAGTGGCCCGAGCAGGCCGGGGATGGTAATGAAGCTCATGATGCGTACCAGCTCGCTGCGCGGGTAGGCGCGCAACACCACCAGCCGCCCGACCGGCAGCATCAGCGCACCGCCCAGGCCCTGCACCACACGGGCGAAAATCAGGAAGCCAAGGCTGTTGGCGGCGGCGCATAGCAGCGAACCAAAGCTGAACAGCAGGATGGCGCTGAAGAAGATGCGCTTGGTGCCGAAGCGGTCGGCGATCCAGCCCGAGGCGGGTATCAGCAGGGCCACCGTGAGCATGTAGGCAATGATTACGCCCTGCATCCGCAGCGGGTCTTCGGCCAGCGAGCGGGCCATGGCCGGCAGCGCGGTGTTGAGGATGGTGCCGTCCAGGGACTGCATGAAGAAGGCGATGGCGACCACCCAGGGGATCCAGCGGGCGGTGGCGGGGTCTAGCGGGGTGCGTTCGGGCATGACTTCCTCGTTTGTCAGTGCCGGCCTCTTCGCGGCTAAAGCCGCTCCTACAGGGGTTACGCGTTTGTTGTAGGAGCGGCTTTAGCCGCGAAAGGGCCGGCAAGTCCAATCACAATGTCAGGGTCAGGCCTTTGACCAGCGCACCTGGCAAATGACTCGACCCGGTGCTGCGTTGTCCATAGGTGCTGGTCGACAGGATCATCTCGCGCTCCTGGGTCAGGTCCTCCAGTTGGCTACCGAGCAAACTGTACAGGCTGTCATCGAAGCGCATGGTGCTCACTGGCCCCTGGATCTGCCCGTTCTCCACCCAGAAGGTGGCGAACCGGGTCAGCCCGGTCATACGCGCTGCTGGCAAGTCCGAGTAGTTGAGGTACCACAGGTTGCTGATGTACAGCCCAGTGCCCAGCCGCTGCAAGACCTCGTCCATGGGCAGGCCACCCGGTGCCAGGCTGAGTGCGCAGGGCGACTCGTAACTGTCGGCGCCGTTGGCCAGCAGCTTGAATTCGGCGGCGCTGCGCGCGCTGATCAGCCGTTGCGCCGCCCGGCCTTGCTGGATCAGCGGCACATCCAGGCGCGGTGAGCCTTCATCGGAAAACGCCGGGCTCAGCGAGCCGCTGACCTGCTCGGTGAAACTTACCAGCGGGCTCAGCCTTGCATCGCCGTTGTACAGGCGCTGCAAGGCGCTATTGCCGGTGGCCAGCGCCTGGGCGGAAAAACCGCCCCAGCACAGCATGCCGGCGATTTCGTCCATCGCCGCCGGGGCCAGGTAGGCACGGTAGCTGCCGGGTTCGAGGGTGACCGCCGGGCGCCCGAGGAAGCCCAACTGCTCCCGCGCCTGGCGCAGGCGCGCGGTGAAGTCGTCGGGGTTCCACACCTGGCCGGCGTAGTTGGCCTTCACCGCCTGGCCGTTTTCGTGGAACAGGCTCCAGTCGAAGTTGAAGCTGTTGGCCTGGTGCCAGCCGAAGGCGCCGAACGAGCTGGCGAAGCCCCGGCAGACCGGGCCCGCGGCATAAATGCCGACCAGGTCCAGATCACCCGCTTCGCGGTCGAGCAACGCCAGCACATCGCTGAGCTCAGGTAGCGGCTGCTGTTGCTGGCTGTAGCTGTGCCAGGCGCTTTCGTCCAGGCGCAGGTAAGGGTCGACGGCCAGCAGTGGCAGGGTCTGGCGCAGTTGCGCCAGGGCATCCGCCAAGCGTTGGCGGTCCAGTTGCGCATCGCCACTCAAGGTCACCTGCTGTTCGGCTTGGCGACCGTCGCGGATCAGCCGCAGCTGCGCGCTGGCCTGGCTGACATGCCCGGCCTGGCGCACCTTGGCGTGGTTGAAGCGCACGAACTGGGACTGCTCGGCGCTGTAGCCAAGGGTGAACTGCTCGCCACTTTCCAGGGCGGCGCGCACCTCCCCGGCCAGGGTTTCAAAAGCGTGTTTCATAAGGCGTCGCCTCCGAATACGTCGATCTGGCGGAACACGCAGGCCGGCGAGGCGTGGCCCACGCGCACCACCTGGTTGGGTTCGCCCTTGCCGCAGTTGGGCGTGCCCAGTACCTGGAAGGTGCTGCGGTCGCCGACCGCTGCCAGGTTGCGCCAGAACTGTGCGGAGATGCCACGGTAGTTGGGGTTCTTGACGATGCCCTTGAGCTCGCCGTTCTCGATCAGTTGGCCCCATTCGCAGCCGAACTGGAACTTGTTGCGCGCGTCGTCGATGGACCAGGACCGGTTGGTCCGCATCAGGATGCCGTGCTCGATGCCCGCGATGAGTTGTTCGAGTGAGTGCTCGCCCGGCTCGATGTTGAGGTTGGCCATGCGGTCGATCGGCGCACGGTTCCAGCCACAGGCGCGGCTGTTGGCCACACCGTCCAGGCCGGAGCGGAACTGCGATAGCGCGCCGCCCAGCGGGCGCAGCAGCAGGCCGTCGCGGATCAGGAACTGCTTGCTGGCCAGAGTGCCGTCATCATCGAAGCTGTAGCTGGCCAGTTCTTCGCCGATGGTCGGGTCGAAGGTCACGTTCAGCAGGCTGGAACCGTACTGCAGGTAGCCGAAGTCACTGGCTTTGACGAAGCTGGTGCCCGCGTAGTTACGCTCGTCACCGAGGATGCGGTCCATCTCCAGCGGGTGGCCGATCGATTCGTGAATCTGCAGCATCATCTGGTCGGGCATCAACAGCAGGTCGCGCGGGCCACTGGGCGTATTAGGGGCCAGCAGCAACTGCAGGGCCTCGTCGGCGACCCGGCTGGCGGCGCCAACCAGGCCACAACGCTCAACGATCTCGTAGCCGCCTTGCTGGCCGAAATTGTCGCGGCCCAGGCTGCGGCTCTGGCTGTCCTGGCTGTTGCTGGCAGTTACCCCCAGCCCCGGGAACAGAAAGCGCTGTGCATGGCGCAGCTCGGCGCCGGCTGAGTTCAGGTAGGTCTGCTCGACCAGGCTCAGGCCCAGACTGGCCTGCCAGTCCACCAGGCGGCTGTCCTTGGGTACGCTGGCTGATTCGGCGGCGAGCAAGCCAAGGCAGTCGGCCAGGCTGGGCACGGGCTGGTCGAAGTTGGGCGAGATGTGGTCGTGGCGGGCGCTGGGCACGGGTTGCCCGCGCAGGTCCAGCAGGCTATGCCGGGCGATCTGCCGTGCCAGTGCTTCGGCTTGCTCCAAGGCGCGCTGCAGGCCGGCCTGCGACAGGTCGGCGGTGGCCGCATAGGCCTCCACGCCATTGACCCGTACGGTGAGCATCGCGCCCTCGTCCTGGCTGAACGAGGGTGGCTCGGCCACATTGCGGCGAACCGAAAGCGCCTGGTGCGACTGTTTCACATGGCGCAGGGAAAACAACTCGGCCGTGCTGCGCAGCGCGGCAAAGCGCTGGCGCAGCAGGGCGCTGGAATCGAACATGTGCAAGCCTCCGTGTACACGGTGGCTCCCCCTAGAACCACTCGTCCTGCATGGCGAGGCAAGTGTCGTCGCGCGCCTCGAGCAATGCCAGCTCATTATGGCAGCCTGGTACTTCCCAGGTCAGGAAATAACGGGCGGCTTGCAGCTTGCCGAGGTAAAAGTCGCGCTCGCCAGCGTCGGCCTTGAGCAGCCCAAGTTCGGCGTGGACTGCCTGTTCCAGCCACCGCCAGCCGATTACACAGTGGCCGAAGGCCTTCAGGTACAGGGCCGAATTGGCCAGCGCGCCGGCGACTTGACCCTGGGCCAGGTCACCGAGCAGGGTCAGGGTGACCCCTTGCAGGCGGTTGACCAGTTGCTCCAGTGGCTGGCGCAGCGGGTCGAGGTTGGGGTGGTGGCTGGCGCGCTCGCCGGTGGCGGCGATTCGGCGAAGCAGTTGCTTGAGGCCGGCGCCATTGTTCTGCGCCAGCTTGCGGCCGAGCAGGTCGAGCGACTGGATGCCCTCGGTGCCTTCGTGGATCGGGTTCAGGCGGTTGTCGCGGTAGTACTGCTCCACCGGGTATTCGCGGGTGTAGCCGTGGCCGCCGAGAATCTGGATCGCCAGTTCGTTGGCCTTGAGGCAGAACGCCGAGGGCCAGGACTTGACGATCGGGGTGAGCAGATCGAGCAGTTCCTGCGCCTGGTTGCGGGCGCTCTCATCACTGCCGGTCTGGGTGTCGTCGAACAGGCGCGCGGCGTACAGGCCAAGGTCGAAGGCGCCTTCGACGTAGGCTTTCTGCGCCAGCAGCATGCGTTTCACATCGGTGTGCTGAATGATCGGCACCGCGCTGCTGTGCGGGTCCTTGTTGTCCGGCAGGCGGCCCTGCGGGCGCTGGCGGGCGTATTCCAGCGAATACAGGTAGCCGGCATAACCCAGCATCACCGCGCCCATGCCGACGCCAATACGCGCTTCGTTCATCATCTGGAACATGCAGGCCAGGCCTTGATGCGGCTGGCCGACCAGATAGCCGACGCACTGGCCGTTGTCACCGAAGTTGAGCGCCGTGGAGGTGGTGCCGCGCCAGCCCATCTTGTGGAACAGCCCGGCCAGCAGCACATCGTTGCGCGGACCGCAGCTGCCGTCGGGGTTGACGTGGTACTTGGGCACGATGAACAGCGAGATGCCCTTCACCCCAGGCGGGGCGTCCGGCAGCTTGGCCAGTACCATGTGCACGATGTTTTCCGACAGCTCGTGGTCGCCGCCGGAGATGAAGATCTTGTTGCCCTTGAGCCGATAGCTGCCGTCGCCGGCAGGTTCGGCGCGGGTGCGGATATCGGCCAGCGACGAGCCGGCGTGGGGTTCGGTCAGGGCCATGGTGCCGAAGAAGCGGCCTTCGATCATCGGCTGCAGGAACAGGCGCTTCTGCTCCTGCGTGCCGAAGCTTTCGATCAGGTTGGCCGCGCCCATGGTCAGGAACGGGTAGGCTGTGGTGCCGGCGTTGGCGGCCTGGAAGTGCGCGAAGCACGCTTGCGAGACCAGGCTGGGCAGTTGCATACCACCTGCGTCGTAGTCGCGGTTGGCGTTGAGGAAACCGGCCTCCAGGAACGCGTCGACGGCGGGTTTCACCTCGGGGATCAGCTCGGCGCGGCCGTCGACGTAGCGTGGCTCGTTTTCATCGGCTTTGCGGTTGTGCGGGGCGAAGAACTTCTCGGCGATGGTGCGCGCGGTGGTCAGCGCGGCGTCGAAGGTTTCGCGGCTGTGTTCGGCGAAGCGTGGGCGCTGGGTGAGGGCTTCGGCGTCGAGGACTTCGTAGAGTTCGAAGGCGAGGTTGCGGGGGCTGAGCAGGGTCTCGGGCATGGGGGCGGTCCTTGAGCGGGCTTGAGGCGAGTCTAGGATCGGCCGAATAAGACTGGCTACCATGATCGATACAAATGATGTTCAGTCACAGATCCTCGTATTTGGAGCGTGTGATGTTGATTGACGGGGGAAGGGGCTGGGTTGAGTGAGCGTCAACGGAACCAGATGCTCGCAGCAAGCATTCCAGCACCTGTGAGATCAAAAGGCATGCAGCTATCAGTCTTGGTACCTACGTGCGTCGTAGAAATTTCCTACGTCCAAAGTGATCTCTGGACTGGTGTGGCATTAGCCGCAAACTTCGTAACCTCCCGAGGGGATGAGGGACGTTTTTTTGCGAGCGACGGGAAAGACTACGCCAATACCCGTAGGGTTGTAAGTCAGAGGTGGATGCCGTTGGGCGAAAATGAGCGAAGTTTCGCCAGACTGTCGGCTATACATCGATATGGGGATGTACGACGGATAACGCAAAATTATGTACAGGCTGATGATCCATGGGCGATCACCGGGGAATCCTGGCACTGGCGTCCTGTTGTGCCTGACGAGGAGTATGAATATAGAAGAGGTGCCTATTGATGGTGTCAAATACTAAGAAGCTGCGCGCTATACATTTGCTTTGGGCGAGTATGGATACGTTTTATATTATTTTGTACATCTTGCGTAATGTTGCCCGAGGAGCAATACCTTTTTGGTCGGATTTAAATAGTGGTCTCGAAGTGGCGCGGAGTTGGGGTGGCTCAGGTCTTGTGATCTGGATCGGGCTGTTTTTACAGCTTTCAGTTATTGTTACATGCATGGGTTTTTTCAGGTGTCAAAAATTCGTGGTGTTTTTGGCGCTGGTGCAGATACCATTCAGATTTTTTTTCATTGTTCCGTCAGTTTCGGTGATTTTGCTCTTGCCCATGGTCGTTGCTGGTATCAATAACTGGATATGGGTTGGGTTGTTGCTTGCTTCAGAAGCGTTTAAGGGGTGGAGTATCTGGTGGCTTTGGCGTAACTCTGGGTCGCGCATCTTGGAACGATAGCGTGGCACCTGCTCGGCAACGGATGCCCGCTTTGTTCGCCGCAGCAGCTTCGGCGCCTGTAAGACCGAGCGCCGCCCGCGCGGCGCATCGCGAGCTGGCGCTCGCTCCTACGTTTGTTTCGGGCCAGTGAGGCCTGTGACAGGCGTGCGCGACCGCCTTGTTCATACGACACAATATCAAGCCATGCGCCAAAGCGTTCGCGCGCAAATTCCACAGGAATGATTGGCCCGAAACAAACGTAGATACTCTGTTGGCGGTCAAGCTTTTCTGAGGTGTTCAGAGCTGAAAAGCTTGGCCGTATCAAATGGCTCATCTCCGCTCATGCACGCCCAGATGCCTGTCAGGTACTTGCGCAT
>NZ_QJRK01000016.1:0-16247 GCF_003205245.1 Pseudomonas sp. MB-090624
ATCCCACAGGAATAATTGGCCCGAAACAAACGTAGGAGCGAGCGCAGCTCGCGATTGCGCCGCGCGGGCGGCGCTCGCTCTAACAGGCGCTGCATACCTTGTGGCAAACACCTGTCAGCCCTGATGCAATCCCCGTGGGAGCTGGCTTGCCGGCGATAGGGCCGGTGAATTTTCGCAACGTTCTGACTCAGTGGACCGCCACATCCTGCCGCCCTGCCCAGCCCTGGCTGCGTGCCCGGTACTGCCGCGGTGCAATGGCGAACAACTCACGAAAGCGCCGGTAGAAATGCGGGAAGCTGACAAACCCGCTGGCCACCGCCACTTCGGTCAACGACTTGTTGGTGTGTTGCAACAGCTGCCGCGCATGGGTCAGGCGCAGCTCCAGGTAATACCGTGGCGGCGTCGCCTGCACATGGCGGTGGAACAAGCGTTCCAGGTGCCGGCGGGACAACCCCGCATGTTCAGCGATCTCGTCGATACCGATCGGGTCTTCGATATTGGCATGCATCAGCTCCAGCGCCAGGCGCACGCCGTGAGGCATGCCAGGGTCAATGTCCGCCACGCCGGCCGCAGTGTCATTTGCCACCCGCGAACGGTCGCACGCCAGCATCTGTTCCACGGCCCGCCGCAACGGCATCCCACCCGCCTGCTCAAGCATGGCCAGCATCATGTCCAGCGCGCTGCAGGCACCTGCGCAGCTCATGCGCCTGCGGTCCAGCACATGGGCCTGGCGGCTGATCCGCACCTTGGGGTAGAGCTCGTTCATCATCGCCCGGCCATCAGGGTGAAAGGCGCAGTCGTGGTCATTGAGCAAACCCGCCTCGGCCAGGAAGTAGGCACCGTTCCACAAGCCGCCCAACTGGCAGCCCTGCTGGTCGGCCTGGCGCAGTTTGGCACGCAACTGGGGGGCAGCTTGCAGGCGCACGCGTAAACCGCCGCACACCAGCAGGCAACCCAGGCCTTGCACCTGCAAATCGCTTAGCTGGGTGTTGACCGGCAAGGCAATGCCCAGGTCGCTCATCACCTGCGGCCCCTCGCCCACCACCTCGACCTGGAACAACGGCGTGGCGCTCATCAGGTTGGCGGTCACCAGGCTGTCCATTGCAGCGGTGAAGGCCATCATCGAGAAGTGTTCACGCAGAACGAAGGCCACCCGCTGGCAGGGCATTGGCAGTGAAGTGCGAAAGCCGGGCTCCAGGTGGGCCAGGTTGGTGTTCTTGAGGATGCTTTCGAAGTGGCTCATGGCTATTAACTCAACAGCGAGAATCGCATTGGCTGCTTCGCGGGCTTGCCCGCTCCCACAGGCATTGCACAGTGTTCAGAACCTGTGGCGGACCTGTGGGAGCGGGCAAGCCCGCGAAAAAGCCAACGCTGATGGATCAGGTTACTGACCGGCCTGGGCCGCAGCATCACGCGAGGCTTGCAGCCACTGGTCAAACTGCTGACGGTGGGCGGCAACCCATTCCTTGGCATGGCGGGTGATGTCGGCAGGCTTCTTCTCGCCCTGCTGCATCTTCAGGTTCTGATTGCTCTCGTCATCGGTGCTGATCTGCACCAGCGACAGAAACTTCAGCGCCGCCGGGTTCTCCTCGGCAAAGTCCTTGTTCAGCACCGCCACCACCTTGTCGATGGCAAAGCCCAGATTCTTGCCGTGGTACGTGGTATCGACGTCGTTGTTGCCATCCGGCAGGTCGGTCTTCGGTACTTCCAGCCAGACGACGTCCTTGCCCTCCACCAGTACGCTGGCAATCCACTGTGGCACCCAGGTGAAGTACAGGATTGGCTTGCCTTCCTTGAAGCGGGCTATGGTGTCGGCCATCAACGCAAAGTACGAGCCCTGGTTCACGGTTACGGTCTTGTCCAGGTCGTAGGCCTTCATGTGGTGGGAGATCACCAGTTCGCAACCCCAGCCCGGGTTGCAACCCGTCATGTCAGCCTTGCCGTCGCCGTCGGTGTCGAACAGTTTGGCGATTTCGGGTTTTTTCAGGTCGGTGATGTACTTGATGTTGTATTGGTCGGCCGTTTTCTTGTCGATCAGGTAACCCTGGGCAACACCGGGCAGGATATTGCCGGTCTTGACCATTACGTCATCGCCACCGGCCTGCTGGTAGAACTTGTCGTGCAGTTTTTCCCACAGGTGCACGGTGAAGTCGGCATCGCCGTTGGCCAAGGCCACCATCATCACGCCGTATTCGGTCTCCTTCGGCTCCTGGACCTTGTAGCCCAGCTCGCGCAGGCCCTCCATGGCCACTTCGCCACGGAAACGCTCTTCGGCAATGGAGGGGAAGATCGGCGTCACCTTCACGCCGTCGCCAGGTTTGTCCGCCGAAGCGTGTGCGGCCAGCGCGGCGGCGGCCAGGGTCAGCGCGGTCGCGCATTTGAGGATGCTGCGGGAGAACTTGGATGGGTGCATCGTCGCTTACCTTTTCTGTTTTTCTTCAAGTGCGGCAGGTCGAACGTTTCAGAAAGTCTTGTGGGGTTCAGGCAGTCTTGCGCCGCCCTTGCGGTTGTGCGGCACCACACAGGCGCAGCACCACGCCTACGGGGCCAGTGTGGTACCAGCGCACGCCAGGCTCGGCATTGCTGCGCGTGCCCATTGCCTGGGTCAGGCGGTCGAGGAAGATCGCCAGCAGCACCAGCCCTACACCGCCGACCGTGGCCAGGCCCATGTCCAACCGGCCGATACCGCGCAGCACCATCTGCCCCAGGCCACCCACGGAAATCATCGAGGCGATCACCACCATCGACAGCGACAGCATCAGGGTCTGGTTGAGGCCCGCCATGATGGTCGAAGTGGCCAACGGCAGTTGCACGCGGGTCAACATCTGCCGTGGCGTGCAGCCAAAGGCGCGAGCGGCCTCGATCTTGTCCTCCGGTACCTGGCGGATGCCCAGGTTGGTCAGGCGCACCAGCGGCGGCAAGGCGAACACGATGGTCACCAGCACCCCGGGCACGTTGCCGATGCCGAACAGCATCACCACCGGCACCAGGTACACGAATGCCGGCAGGGTCTGCATGGCATCGAGCAGCGGGCGTACGATGCTCTCCAGGCGGTTGCTGCGGGCGCAGGCGATGCCCAGCGGAACGCCGATCACCGCGCAGAAGAATACCGAGGTCAGCACCAGCGCCAGGGTGGTCATCGACTCGGACCACACGCCGATCAGGCCGAGCAAGGTCAGGGTGATGAAGCACAGCAGTGCCATGCGCTTGCCCGCAAGTTGCCAGCCCAGCAACGTCGAGAGCAGGATGCCGAGGGTGGGCGGAATGCTCTGCAGGGTGAACTCGATGCCGTTGAGCACCTGGTCGATCGGCCAGCGAATGGCGCGGAATACCTCGCGAAAGTTGTGCACCAGGAAGTTGAGTGTCGCGGTGACCCAGTCACCCAGGGGGAGTGTGACCGCCTGGAACGGGTCGAGAAGGCTGAATTCGGACATGAGGGCTTACCTCTTGGTGGCTTAGTTGCGGCTCAGGGTCTGCAGCAGCTCGTTCTTCGACAAGGTGCCCTTGAAGGCGCCCTGGCGGTCGAGTACCGGTACCGGGTAAGGCAGGTCGGCCGCAATGCCGAGCACCTCATGCAGCGGCGTATCGGTGTAGACCGGGCGTTGCTCGTGCAGGCTGTAGCGGTCACTGGCGCTGGCACCCTTGGCGTCGGTGTCGACCACACCCAGCAACTGCCCACGGTCGTTGACCAGGTAGCCGAACGGAACACCGGCCTGGAAACTCGGAGCCTTGCCGTTGACCTTGCACACCACCGCCGGATCGAACCGGGCCACATCACCGGCCTTGAGCACGCGCGAGCTGTCGAAATGCTTGAAGAAGGTGCGCACGTAATCGTTCGCCGGCTGGTTGATCAGCTCTTGCGGGGTGCCGATCTGCACCACGCGGCCACCTTCCATGATCGCGATGCGGTGGCCGATCCGGATGGCTTCTTCGATGTCGTGGGAAATGAAAATGATGGTGCGCTGTTGCTCGGCCTGCAGACGGATCAGCTCGCCTTGCATTTCGCTGCGGATGAGCGGGTCGAGGGCCGAGAACGCTTCGTCCATCAGCAGGATGGCCGGGTCGTTGGCCAGCGCCCGGGCCAGGCCCACACGCTGCTGCATGCCGCCCGACAGCTGGTGCGGGTAGCTGTGTTCGTGCCCGGCCAGGCCAACCTGGCTCAAGGCCTCGCGGGCACGGCTGTGGCGTTCGCTTGGCGCTACGCCGGCAATCTCCAGGCCGAAGGCGGTGTTTTCCAGCACGCTCATGTGCGGCATCAGGGCGAAGGACTGGAACACCATGCCCATTTCCTTGCGCCGCACGTCGAGCAGGGCCTTGTCAGAGAGCCCGGTAATTTCCTTGCCGTTGAGGTGGATGCTGCCGGAGGTGGGTTCGATCAGGCGGTTGAACAACCGCACCATGGTCGATTTACCCGAGCCAGACAGGCCCATGATGACGAAAATCTCGCCACGCTTGACGGAAAAGCTTGCATCGAAAACGCCGACGACGTGGCCGGTCTTGCTGAAGATCTCGTTCTTGTCGGCGCCCCTGCGGAGCATCTCCATGGCCATGTTCGGGTTGGGCCCGAACACCTTGAAGATATTGTTTACCGAAAGAATCTCATCGGCATGGCTCATACGACCCTCTTTATTATGCTTATAACCAATCTTTCAACATCGCACTTTCAATAAGGCGGTAGAGATCAGTGCGAGTACGCTTGGCAGTCCGTTCAAATGCGAACGTGAGTCAGAACCGGCACGCAGAAAATCCTGCTTCAAAAAATTATTCGACATCGATGTCTCGAATGTCGCGCCGTAAGCTCAACGTTAGGGCGTGCACCCCTGGCGGTCCAACGACATTTGTTCGCCGCTAACCATTACCTGAAGTTATCAATCACGCTAAGCCGCTGCCCTGAGGCCCGGGCGCCCTTACCAGGCAGCGTGGAACACGCTAGAGTGGAGCGATTGGCCACCCCCTCCAAGGACCACGTGCCCGCCCCATGGTCAGACACCTCGAACCCGATCAGACGCTGATCAAGATGCCCTCCCTGCGCGCCGTGAAGGTCTTCGTGGCCGCCGCCAGGTACCAGAACTTTACCCGTGCAGCCGAGGCGCTGTGTGTCACCCAGGCCGCAGTCAGCCGGCAGATCCGTGAGCTGGAAACCTACCTGGGGGCCGAACTGTTCAACCGGGTCGGCCGTGCAGTGGAGCTCACCGTGGCCGGCTCGATCTTCTTCGATGCGGTGCAGTTGTCGTTCGTCAACATATCCCAGGCCGCCGAGCGTATCCGCAGTAACACCAATACCAAGCACGTGGTCACCTTGTGCTGTTCGCCGGCGTTCGCGGCGTTGTGGATGGGGCCACGGATGCCGAAGTTCTTTGCCGAAAACCCGGATATCGACATCAATCTGGTCACCACGCAGAACTTCCTGTCGATGGAGCCGGGTGTGCGGCCTGACATCTACATCACCAAGCTGGGCAAGGTGCAGGCTGGCTACAGCTCGCACCCGCTCAACCATGACGTGATCTACCCGGTGTGCACCCCACAGTACCTGGCCCGGCACCCCGAGGTGCAGACGCTGCAAGGCTTGCGCGATGGCACCCTGCTCAACCTCAGCCCTTATGGGCGTTCGCAGGTGGCCGAACATGTGGACTGGAACGTCTGGCTGGCCTTCCACGACGTTGACCTGAAAAGCCGCGCCAATACCGCACCGCACTTCTTCAACGCCAACGACTACAACCTGCTGGTGCAACTGGCCCTTGGCAACCAGGGCGTAGCGCTGGGCTGGCACCACCTGGTGGCACAACTGGTGGCCCAGGGGCTGCTGGTGCGCCCGGTGCAAGAGGAGTTGGTGCTCAAGGACACCTTCCACTTCCTGGCCTTCAACGAAGACAAGGAACATGAGCCCAGTTGCCTGCGCTTGCGCGACTGGTTGCTCGAAGAGTTCCAGCCGTTGCTGGATTCACTGGGCAGCAGCTGAGCCGCTGTTTCACAGGCGCGCAAAGGCCGGCACTGCCCACCCGCTCACTGCGGTAACAGCTTGCAACCAGTCCAGCCCACCATTGAGGCACTTTCCTCACACGCACGCCCCGGCATCTGTTAAAAAGCCCACATGCCCACCCTTTTCCTCTCCCACCTACGCCGCCGCTGGCTGACCTGGTTGTGTGCCACCTTGCTGGTGATCGGCCTGCCCAGCAGTTGCGCGGTGCTTCAGCACAAAGAGCGCGAACTGGTGTTCCGCATCGAACCTGGCCAGGCCAGCTGGTTCCGTGGCCTGCCCAGCGGTGTGCAGGAGCTTGACCTGCGGCCGCGCAGTTTCGCTGCCAATCAGAGCCTGCACGCCTGGTGGTGGCCGGCCAGGCGCGCCAATGCCCCGGCCATCCTCTACCTGCATGGGGTGCGCTGGAACCTGACCGGGCAGTTGTTCCGCATCGAGCAGTTGCATGCCATGGGCTACTCGGTGCTGGCCGTGGACTACCGCGGCTTTGGCCAGAGCCGCGGCGGGCTGCCCTCCGAGGCCACGGTCTATGAGGACGCGCGCATCGCCTGGGAGCGCTTCGCTCAGTTGCAACCCGACGCGGGCAAACGGCTGATCTTCGGCCATTCGCTGGGCGGAGCGGTGGCCGTGGAACTGGCCCGCGCGCTGGCAGCCGAAGCACGCCAGGGCGGTGCCGCGGCCCCGGCGCGTGGGTTGATACTGGAATCGACATTCACCTCGTTGGGCGATGTCGCCGCTGCGGTAGCCAATACGTCACTGCCGGTGCGTTGGTTGCTGTCGCAGAAGTTCGACTCGCTGGGCAAGATTCAGGACATCGGCTTGCCCGTGCTGCTGGTGCACGGGCTGGATGACCGCTTCGTGCCAGCGCGTTTCAGCCAGCAGCTGTACGAGGCGGCCCGGCAGCCCAAAACCCTGCTGCTGGTACCGGGTGCCAGCCACAACAACAGCATGAGCCTGGCCGGGCCGCGTTATCGGCAAGCGATCCAGGCGCTGCTCTGAAAGCGTTACTGGCCCCCTTTGTAGGAGCGGCCTTGCGTCGCGACTGGGCTGCGCAGCAGCCCCGGCAATGTGTCGTCATGGCTACGATCCGGGGGGCGCTACGCGCCCCTTTCGCGACGCAAGGCCGCTCCTACAGGGGCCAATGCAACAGCCAAAGTCACTGTACGGGCAGGAAGTTCATCAGCAGCAGGCTCTGTGCATAGTTCAGCCCGATCCGCCGATACCGCTCGTCCAGCAACTCTGCCAGCAAATCCAGGCGCGCCACGATCTTCCCGAACTCCACGGCGAAACTCAGGTTGCTGCCCTCTTCGGAAATCTCGTTGGAAAACAGCAGCAACACGCCATTGGCATCTTGCCGCTGGCTCAACATCCAGGTGGCCTTTTCGATATTGCGCGCGGCGTTGTTGATGAACAGCGGGTCGATCGTGTCGGTCATGTAGAACTCGGTGCGCCCGCCGTGAGCGGTGATCAGCATGCTGCCGATGGCATAGATGAAGGCGCCGACGCGGTCACCGCGAAAATCCGGGCTCAACGCGTAACTCAAGGCTGCCAGGTCGCGACGGTTGCCCAGCTGCGCCAGCGGCTGGCGGTGTTCGATGGCCTTGCGGATCTGCCGCTCGGCAGTGGCGGCGTCGACGTACCCCGACATCTTCAACTGATTGGGGTTGCGCAGGTACAGCTTGTTCATCAGCAGGTACAGGCTTTGCAGGTTGTCGCGCATCGACAGCGTGGCCAGGCGGTCGACACTGGTCTGGAACAGTTCGCTGGGCTTGCCGTCGGCAAACTGGTCGAGCATGTCGCGGCCCTGTTCCTGGGTGCAGGCACACAGGCAGGTGAGCACGCCTGCCAGCAGCACGCGGGGAATCAGATGAGGGTAGCTTGCAACCATCGGCACCGGGTCGATATTCGGCGGCCGCATCGGGGATTGATGTGGCCTGGCCAAGCATAGAGCGCGGAAATGGCAAAAAGTGCAGTGTAAATGCCGCCGCAGGCCCGGCGGCATACCCTCACATGGCGTGGCGCAACTTCTCCACCATCTGCGCGTGCAGCGCCGGGTCGCCACAGGCCACTACACAGCCGCCGTGCTGCGCCGAACTGCCATCCCAGGCGCTGATCACCCCACCCGCCCCTTCGATGATCGGCATCAGCGCCTGTACGTCATAGGGTTGCAAGCTGGCCTCCACGATCACATCGACGAACCCCGACGCCAGCATGCAGTAGGCATAGCAATCGCCGCCGTAGCGCATCAGCCGCGCCTGCCCGGCTACCGCCTCGAACGCGGCCTTGCGCTCGGCTGTGTCGAACATGTCGGGGGTGGTGCACATCAGCGTGGCCGTAGCCAGGTCGGCGCAGGCGCGGGTACGCAAGGGTGTAGCGTTGCGCCAGGCCCCCTCGGGCGTGCCAATGAAACGCTCGCCGGTAAAGGGCTGGTTCATCACCCCCAGTACCGGGCGGGTACCGTCGTTCAGCGCAATCAGCGTTCCCCACAATGGCAGGCCGGTGATGAAGGCACGGGTGCCGTCGATGGGGTCGAGCACCCAGGTCAGCGGGCTGCTGCCCACCGCCACCCCGGCCTCTTCGCCAAGAATGCCGTGGTCCGGGTAACGCGCCTGGATCAACGCGCGCATCGCATCCTCGGCCGCCTTGTCGGCCACCGTCACCGGGTCGTACAGGCGCCCCCCCTTGTCCTCGACGTCCAGGCTGGCACGGAAGTACGGCTTGATGGCCTGTGCAGCGGCGTCGGCCAGTTGCTCGGCGAATGTACGCAACTCACCAATCTGTGGGGCACTCAGGGACATTGGGAACAGGCCTCGTGACAGTTATGAAGGTCGGCATAATACCCGACAACCTGCATTGCACCAGCCGTACGCGCAAAGTGCCACTATAATGCCACTAGCGGTCCTTCATTTAACCGTCACTCATTCGTTGTACTAGGATACCGATCAGGTGCCCACACCAGCCGAGGATGCGGCTGGCAGATACGCAACGGCACAACCCTTACTGGCCTTCATGGACGATACGATGAATTCGAAACAGCTTTACCCGCAAATTGGCAAAGTCATCGCCAGCACCGGCAGCCATCAGTTTCCGCGCATGCTGCACGACCTGATCCAGGCTCACCTCGCCATCGACGCCATGCAGATCCGCCACCTGCCTGGCCTGCCTTGCGAATCGAGGCTGTTCGATGAAACGGTATTTTCTTCCCAGGCCCAGCCAGGCAGCGACTTCAACGACCCTGCCCGCCTGCACCGTATCAGCCATAAAGGCAATGCGCGCATGGAGATCCAGGTGCTGCGTGCCGACTCCACCTACGGTTTTTCGAGCTTCGAGCGCCGCCACCTGGACGCGATTTCCCCCTTGCTGCTGCCCATGCTGGAAAAGCACATCGACGCCTTGCAGCCCGGCCCCGAGCGCCATGCCCGGGAAAACCTCGAACAGCGCTTCGTCGACCGCCTGGCGCAGTCGGGGCTCAAGCTTTCCGAGCGCGAGCGCCAGGTGTGCCTGGGGTTGCTGGCCGGGCATACCGCCCCACAGCAGGCCGAGCGGCTGGCCTTGAAGGTGAATACGGTTGAAAGCTACCTGCGTCGGGCGGCGATCAAGCTGGGCATCAGTGGGCGGCATTCGCTGATGCGCTGGATGTATGCCGAGGGCTGATTAGTGTTTTCCTGTACCGGCCTCTTCGCGGGCAAGCCCGCTCCCACAGGTACATCACAGGTTCTGAAAACTGTGCAAAACCTGTGGGAGCGGGCTTGCCCGCGAAGCGGCCGGCACAGGTCTGCCTCAATCCCGGGCTAACGCCTCAATCGGATCAAGCCGCGCTGCGTTCCTTGCCGGTACAAACCCGAATACCACGCCGATCAGCGTCGAGCAGGCAAACGCCATGACGATCGAGGCTGGCGAAAACACCATTTCCCATTGTCTGACGAACAGCTCGAACAGGTACCCCACGCCATACGACAAGCCGATCCCGACCAAGCCGCCAAACAGGCACACCATCACCGCCTCCACCAGGAACTGTTGGCGAATGTCCGACTGGCGTGCCCCCACCGCCATGCGAATGCCGATCTCGCGGGTACGTTCGGTCACCGACACCAGCATGATGTTCATCACCCCGATGCCGCCCACCACCAGCGAGATCACGGCAATCAGTGACAGCAGCAAGGTCAGCGAGCGGCTGGTCTTCTGCACCGTCTGCATGATGCTGTCGAGGTTGTTGGTGAAGAAGTCCTTGGTCCCATGGCGCTGCAGCATCACCCGGGTCACCTCCTCTTCAACGCGCTTGCTGGGCACGCCATCCTTGATGCGCACACTGATGCTGTCCAGGTGCCGCTGGCCCAGGATGCGCCCGGCAGCGGTTTCGTAGGGTACCCAGATGTTCAGCTGGTTGCTGGCGACGAACAGGTTCTTGTTTTCGGCCGTTACCCCGATCACCGTGCACGGCAGGTTGCCGACCAAAATCACCTGCCCCAGCGGGTCAACGTGGGGGCCGAACAGGCGCTTGCGGGTGTTGTGGTCGATCACCACCACTTGGGCCTGGCGCCGTGCATCGTCGGCGCTGAACACGATGCCGGCTGCCAACGGTATGTTGCGCACCTGAAAATAATGCTCGCTCACGCCATTGAGCTGCGCGTCCACGTCCAGGTTGCGGTAGCGCACCAGGGTGCTCTGGCCGATCACCGGGGTGGCGCTGTCGACGTAGTACAGCGCGTTGAGCGCTGCCGCGTCGGCGGGTAGCAAGGTTTCGATGGTCTTGGCCCGGCTGTCACCGAAATTGCTGCCGGAGTAGATGTCGATGGTGTTGCTGCCAATGGCCTGGATGTCTTTCAGTACATAGCCCTTGGCACCCTCGCCAATGGCCGAGATGGACACCACCGAGGTGATGCCGATGATGATCCCGAGCATGGTCAGCAGGGTGCGCATGCGGTGCGAGATCAGCGCGAGCCACGCCATCTTGAACGCCTCGCGAAACAGCCCCAGGCTGATCCACAGGCGGCGCCCAACCGCCACCTGGGCCACAGGTGCCGGTTGGGCTTCAGGTTCAGCGATGGCGATGGCGGGTGAACTGGTACGCCGGTCGCTGACAATCTGCCCATCACTGACCTCGATGATGCGTTCGGCATGCGCCGCCACCTTGGGGTCATGGGTCACCAGGATCACCGTGTGCCCGGCCGCGTGCAGCTCCAGCAGGATGTTCATCACCTCCTTGCCGCTGGCGGTGTCCAGTGCGCCGGTCGGCTCGTCGGCCAGAATCACCTGGCCGCCGTTCATCAGTGCCCGGCAGATACTCACCCGCTGCTGTTGGCCCCCCGACAATTGGCTGGGCCGGTGCTCCAGGTGGTGCTTCAGGCCCAGCCGGGTCAGCAGCTCGCACGCCCGGGCATGGCGCTGGCCCTGCGGCGAGCCGGCGTACACCGCCGGTATCTCCACGTTGTGCAGCGCATCCAGGTGCGGCAGCAAGTGGTAGCGCTGGAAGATGAAGCCAAAATGGTCACGGCGCAGCGCCGCCAGGGCATCATCGTCCAGCTCCCGGGTTTCCTGCCCTGCAACCTGGTAGCTACCGCTACTGGCGTGATCGAGGCAACCAAGGATGTTCATCAGCGTCGATTTGCCCGAGCCTGAGGCGCCGATGATCGCCAGCAGCTCACCGCTGTGAATCTGCAGGTCGATACCCTTCAGCGCCAGGAATGCTCGATCGCCAGCCTGAAAACTGCGCGTCACCCCCTGCAAGCGCAGCAACGGCTGTGCCGGCTTGCAGGTCACCGCCGTGCCTGCGCCAGGCTGCACATTCATGTTCATGCTCACGCCCCCGTTTCGCCTGACACCGGCTCGCCAATCACCACCCGGTCACCTTCGGCCAGGCCATCCTCGATCTGCACCTTGACGTTGTTGTTGATGCCCGCCTGCACGTTGCGCAACTGGGCGAAGCCCTTGGCGTCGAGCACCCGCACCGGGAAGCTGCCATCAGCGTTGCGTGCGCCCAGCGCGGCCACGGGCACGGTGAGTACGCCGCGGGCGGTGTCGAGCACGATATGCACCTGCGCAGTCATGGAAATGCGCAGGCGGTGGTCGGGGTTGGGTACTTCGAACAAGGCGTTGTAGAACACCGCGCCAGTCGGCTTGCCACTGCTGCCTTCCTGCTTGTCGCTGCTTTGTGCGTAGTTCTGCGGTGCGGGTTCGGTGCCGCGTAGCTTGGCGTAGTAGCGTTTGTCCTCGCCAAGGATGGTGAAATAAACCTCCTGGCCAGGGGCAACGTGGATCACATCGGCTTCCGACACCTGGGCCTTGACCGTCATGGTGTCGAGGTTGGCCAGCTTGAGCAGCACCGGTGCCAACTGGTTGGCGATCACGGTCTGCCCCTCCTGGGTGACGATGCCCACCACATGGCCGGTGATGGGTGCATTGATGCGGGTGTAGCCCAGGTTGACCCGGGCCGTGTCGATTTCCACCCGCGCACTCTGGAGCTGCGCATCCAGCGAGCGCACCGCAGCCTGCTGCACTTCGTATTCCGACTCGGCATTCTCGAAGTCCTGGCGCGACACCGACTCGTCAGCCTGCAGTTCGCGGTAGCGCTGGTACACGCGCCGGGTCTGTTTGAGCTGGGCCAGGGCCGAACGCCGTTCGGCCTGCAATTTCTCCTCGTCCACTTCTGCCTGGCGCAGGGTATTGCGCAATACCAGCGGGTCGATCTCGGCCAGCCACTGGCCCTGGGTGACCTTGTCGCCGAGTTTGACCTTCAGCGACTTCAACTGCCCGGACACCTGGGCACCTACATCCACCTGCTTGATGCCTTCGAGCGTGCCACTGGCCAGCACCGCGTTCTCGATATCGCCACGCTCGACCGTGGTGGTGATGTATTGCGGCGGCTTGGCCGGGGCCTGAATGGCGTACAGGCTGATGCCTGCAACCAAGGCCACTGCCAGGCCGAGGCCGAACTTACGCAATCTTGACTTGTTCATGAACACTCACTTTCCCAAGAAATTCACTCGACCCTGGCAGCGCTTGCCCCTTGCCGAAGGCAGGGGGCAAGCTGCCGTGGTCACGGGCTGACCTTGCCGTGCTGCACGGCCTGGCCGTCGTGCCACCAGGCCGCCAGGCTGAACACGTCCGGCACTTTCAAGATGCTGAAGTGGTCGCCCGGCCCCTGCCACAGCCTCAGTTGCGGCATCAGTTGCTGCCAGCCTTCCTGCATGGCGGCGTGCTCGCGGGCGTTGCCCAGCGCGTCGAGTTGCGGGTCATCAACCAATACCAGGCCCACCGGCCCGGTATACGTCAGCGACGGCCGATAGACGGTGCGCAGGGCCGTGGCGAAGGTACGCACTGTGCCCTCCAGCACCGCTGGCGTGGACCGCGCTGGCAACAGCCCGTTGCGCACCATGCCGGCATGCAGTTGCCGCAACTGCTCATCAGCCGTGGCCAGGGCAAACGCTGACGGGTCGATGGCCAAGGTTTTTCCGGTAGACCGTTGCAGCGCTTCAACCAGCTGCTGCAACGCCTCGCCGAAGGTGTACGGCTGGCCGCACGTTCCTCCGGCGCCCGGCGCCTCGCTGTCGATCAGGGTCAACGAGCGCACCGGCCGGCCCTTGGCCTGCAACCGGGCGGCGATGGCATGCGCAACCCACCCGCCGAACGAATGCCCGACCAGGTTCAACGGCCCGTGCGGGTACACCGCCTCGATCGCCTGCACATGGCTGTCGGCGGCGGCTTCGACGGTACTGTGCGGTATGCCGGCACCGTCCAGGCCGCGGGCCTGCAAGCCATGCAATGGCCAGTCCGGGCCCAGGGCTTCGGCAAGGCCAATGAAGCTGGTGACGCTATCCCCGGCCCCCGGTACGCAGAACAGCGGCGCGTGCCCGGCGTGCCCGCTCTGAATCGCCACGTGCGCGACCGGGGCCGGTGCCATGGCGTTCGGGCAACCGGCAAGCGCCTCGCTCATCACCTGCCCAAGGGCAGCGACGTGCGGGGCCTGCATCAGGCTGCGGTGGTCGCCCGGCACCGTCAGGGTCTGTAAGCGCTGGCCGGGCAGTGCCTCGCCCCAACCCAGGGTCGGCAGAGGGTCCGGGCCCTGCTCGGCGCGGAACAGGTGCACCGGTATGTGCAACGGCGCCGGGCGGTAATGCGCCAAGGCATAGCCATGGGCCAGTTCACGGCTGAAATAATGCAGCAGTTGCGCATCGCTCATGCTCGCCCACAGGCCATAGAGCAGGCCCTGCGTTCTACAGGTAGCCAGCAACGTGGCGAAATCCGCCTGTACGGCCTCCAATTGCTGCAAGTGCGCAACCTTACCGGCAGCCGCCGGCCCTTGCGTGCGCCAGAACGCCGAGCAGTTGAGCAATAGCTGCCGTTCCAGCGCGTACTGCCCGGCCCAGCGCGCCTTGCCCTGGTCAGCCAGGCGCGGCGCGTAGGTGTCGATCAGCCCGACGAATTCGACGCTTTCGTCAGCCCCCAGCAACTGGTTGGCGATTTCGAAGGCAACGATGCCGCCGAACGACCAGCCAGCCAGGCGGTACGGCCCGTGCGGCTGAACCTGGCGCATCTGCCCGATGTGGTAGCGGGCCAGGCACTCCAAGGTACGCGGTTGCGGCTGCTCGGCAGGTACGCCGGGCAAGCCGTAGATCGCGAACTCGCCGCCCAGCTGCTGGCCCAGCACGGGGAAGTAGAAATCCAGCCCGGTGAACTCGTGGACCAGGAACAGCGGCGTGCCTGCCGTACCGGTACGTACCGTGACGGCCCCACCCGCTTGCCTGGTGTTGTCGTCCAGCCGTGCTGCCAGCAACGCGACGCTGGGCTGCTGGAACACATCGTTCAGGGCTGCCTGCAAGCCCGCTTTGCTGAGCCTGTCAAGCAGACGGATAGCCGCCAGGGAATGCCCGCCCAGCTCGAAGAAGTTGTCGTGCCGCCCTACCTGCTCCACGCCCAGCAGCTCGGCCCACAGGGCCGCCAGCAAGTGTTCGGTGTCGCCTTGCGGGGCTTCGAACGGGCGCTCCAGTACCGCGCCCGGCGCTGGCAGTGCCTTGCGGTCGAGCTTGCCGTTGGGGCTCAGCGGCAGGGTGTCCAGGTGAATCAGTACCGCCGGGACCATGAACGCCGGCAAGCGGCTGAGCAAAGCGGCGCGCAGCACCTCCAGCGTATGGTGTTGCCCGGTGTAGTAGGCGAGTAATTGCTGTTCGCGTGCGATCACCACCGCTTCCTGGATACCTTCGATACCGGTGAGGCAAGCCTGGATTTCGCCCAGCTCGATGCGTAGGCCATGCAGTTTGACCTGATCGTCGTTGCGGCCGAGGTATTCGATGTTGCCGTCCGGCAGGTGACGCGCCAGGTCGCCGGTGCGGTACAGGCGTGCGCCGGGTACGAACGGATCGTCGATGAAGCGCTCGGCGGTCAGTTCGGCGCGGTTGAGGTAACCCCGGGCCACCTGCACGCCGCCGATGTAGAGCTCGCCGGCTACCCCCTGGGGCACCGGTTGCTGCTGGTCGTCGAGGATGTACAGGGTGGTGTTGGCGATGGGTTTGCCGATCGGGGTGTTGTCCGGGGAGGTGGTGCAGTGCCAGGCGCTGACATCCACCGCGGCTTCGGTCGGGCCGTAGAGGTTGTGCAGCTCGACGGTTGGCAGCTGAGCGTGGAAACGCCGTACCAGATTCCCCGGCAACGCCTCACCCGAGCAGATCACACGTATCAAGGGTAGGCGCGGCATTGTGTTGTGATCGGGCTGCGCGGCTGTCCCGGCGGTAATGATGTCGGTTTGGAAATCCTGGGGCCGCTGTGCGGCCCTTTCGCGACACGAGGCCGCTCCTACAGGGGCCTTGTTCGTGTTCGAGGACTGGGAAGGCTCGGAATATTGATTATCAGGCACTGCTTCCCCGCACGGTAGGAGCGGCCTTGCGTCGCGATCGGGCTGCGCGGCTGTCCCGGCGGTAATGATGTCGGCTTGGAAATCCTGGGGCCGCTGTGCGGCCCTGTCGCGACACGAGGCCGCTCCTACAGGGGCCTTGTTCGTGTTCGGGTACTGGGAAGGCTCGGAATATTGATTATCAGGCACTGCTTCCCCGCACGGTAGGAGCGGCCTTGCGTCGCGATCGGGCTGCGCAGCAGCCCTGGCGGTAATGATGTCGGTTTGGAAATCCTGGGGCCGCTGTGCGGCCCTTTCGCGACACGAGGCCGCTCCTACAGGGGCCTTGTTCGTGTTCGAGGACTGGGAAGGCTCGGAATATTGATTATCAGGCACTGCTTCCCCGCACGGTAGGAGCGGCCTTGCGTCGCGATCGGGCTGCGC